>DASUAC010000548.1:0-5813 GCA_035763985.1 Jatrophihabitans sp.
GTCGGCCAGGAACTGCACGAACGGGAAGTAGGCGGCGATGTAGGTCTGCGCCCGCAGCCGGGAGTTGCGGTAGTCGGTGGCCAGGTGCAGGAACTTGCCGAGGTTGTGCCGCTCCCGGCGGAAGGCCTGTGCCACCCGGACGCCGGCCACGTCCTCCTGGAACTGCGCGTTCACCGCGCTGACCCGGTCCCGGGCCTGGACGTAGGCCGGCACCGCGACCTTGCGGAAGGCCAGGGTAGCCACCAGCAGCACCGGCAGCATCGCCACCAGCACCATGGCCAGCTGGGCGTCGAGCAGCAGCAGCGCCACCAGCACGCCGATCAGGGTGAGCAGGCTGACCAGCGCGGTGGCCAGTCCGGTCTGCAGGAAGTTGGACAACGCGTCCACGTCGGTGGTCATCCGGGTCATGATCCGGCCACCCAGCTCGCGCTCGTAGTAGTCCAGCCCGAGCCGCTGCAGGTGGGCGAAGCTCTTCACCCGCAGCGTGTAGAGCAGCCGCTCGCCGGTCCGGCCGGTCACCCGCTGGCCGGCCGCGGCGACCCACCAGTCCAGCAGCAGTACGGTCAGCGCGATCGCGAACACGGTCACCAGCACCGACATCCGGTGCTGGTCCACCCCGCGGTCGATGCCGGTCCTGACCAGCGACGGCGGCACCAGTTGCAGCACGCTGTCCACGCCGATCAGCCCGATGCCGGCCAGGAACACCATCCGTACCGGGTTCAGCAGCCGGCGCAGCCCGAACCCCGGGTCGGGCCCCCGGGCGGCAGCCTCGTCCACCGCCGGCTCGTCGGTCGCCGTCGGCAGCGCGGCCACCGCGGCCAGCAGCTGCGGGGTGGCCGGGATGCCGTCCAGCATGCCCGGACCACCACCCCCGCCGATCCGGCCCATGCCGCCGCCGCGCAGCTGGCCGGACAGCGCGGGCATCCCGCTGCTGCTCTCGGCCGGCGCGGCCGGCGGCTGCCAGAGCGACGGCGTGATGCCGTCGACCACTGCCGGATCCGGCTCCTCGGTGACCGCCAGCTCGCCGGCGTCGATGCCCTCGGCGTCGTCGCCCGGCCCGCCGAGCAGCAGCCGGAACAGCGGGCAGCGCTCGGTCAGCTCCTCGAAGGTGCCGACGTCGGCCACCCGGCCGCCGTCCAGCACCGCGATCCGGTCGGCCAGTGCCAGGGTGGACCGCCGGTGCGCGATCAGGATGGTGGTGCGGCCGCGTACCAGCTGCCGCAGGGTGGCCAGGATGTCCGCCTCGATCCGCGGGTCGACCGCGCTGGTGGCGTCGTCCAGCAGCAGGATCCGGGGGTCGGTGAGCAGCGCCCGGGCCAGCGCGATCCGCTGCCGCTGGCCACCGGACAGGGTCAGCCCGCGCTCGCCCACCATGGTGTCGTAGCCGTCCGGCAGCGCCCGGATGAACTCGTCGGCCTCGGCGGCCCGGGCCGCGGCCTCGACCTGGTCCCGGCCGGCCGACGGTCGCCCGTAGGCGATGTTGGCCGCCACCGTGTCGGAGAACAGGAAACTGTCCTCGAACACCATGCCGATCTGGCCGCGCAGTTCGGCCAGCGGCAGCTGCCGGACGTCCACCCCGCCGACTGCGACGGAGCCGCCGTGCACGTCGTAGAACCGGGGGAGCAGCATGGCCAGGGTCGACTTGCCGGATCCGGCGCCGCCGACGATGGCCAGCGTCCGGCCGGCCTCGACCTCCAGGTCCAGTCCGCACAACACCGGCTGGGAACGGGTGTAGCCGAACCGGACGCCGGCGAAGCGCACCCCGAGCGGGCCGTCCGGCACCGGCTGGACGTCCGCGGCGTCGGCGACCTCGGGGGAGGAGTCGATCACCTCCAGCACCCGCTCCACGCCGGCCCGGGCCTGCTGGCCGATGGTGAGCAGCGCGCTGACCTGGCGGACCGGGCCGACCAGCTGGCCGAGGTAGCTGGAGAAGGCGAGGAACGTGCCGATGGTGATCTCACCGTGCAGCGCCAGCCAGCCGCCGAGCAGCAGCACGCCGAGCTGGCCGAGTGCCGGAATGGCCGTCAGCGTCGAGGAGTACTTGGCCTGCAGCCGGACCACCCGCATCCGCAGCGCGAACAGCAGCCGGGCCTGCCGGCTCAGTTCGGTGACCTCGCGGGATTCCTGGCCGAAGCCCTTGACCACCCGCACCCCGGTGACGGCAGCCTCCACCTGGCCGACCAGTTCGCCGGACTGCTGCTGGGCGGCCCAGTTGGCCGGGAACAGGTCCCGGCGGGTCGCCTGCGCCACCCGCCACAACGCCGGCGCGATGCCGAGCGCGATCAGGGTGAGCAGCGGGGAGAGCCAGAGCATCGCTACCAGCGACATCACGAACAGCAGCACGTTGCCGGTCAACGCCGGCACGAACGCGAGCAGGCCCTGCACCAGGCTCACGTCGCTGATCGAGCGGCTGACCACCTGGCCGGTCTGCAGCGCGTCCTGGGCGGCGCCGTCCAGCCGCTGCAGCGCGGCGAAGATGTCACCGCGCAGGTCGTACTGCACGTCCAGCGACAGCCGGCCGGCGGTGTAGCGGCGGACGAAGGTGAGCCCGTACTGCAGCAGCGCGGCTCCGATCAGCACCGCGATCCAGGGCGAGATGGGCCGGTGCGGCCCGCCCGGCACGTTGACCAGGTCGATCACGTGCTTGATCACCAGCGGGACGACCACCGACACCATCGCACCGGCCAGCGCCGCGCCGAACGCACCGGTGAGATCCAGCGGATGCCGCCGGCAGTATCCGGCCAACCGCCGCAGCCACGGGGAGGGCTGCGAAGCTGCGGACGGCACGCCGTCGATTCTATCGTTAGCCAGGCAAAGTGTTTCGGGCTCGGTTGCGGCCTAGCCGGGGATCCGGCCACCTTTCTCGAGCAATGCCGCGCCCAGGTCACCCTGCTCGGCCACCCGGTCCAGCACCTCCTCGGCGGTCAGCTGGCGCAGCCGGGACGATTCGATCTCGGCCCAGGTGCGCGGCGCGGCAACCCAGGGCCGGCTCCGGCCGCGCAGCGAGTACGGGCAGATGGTGGTCTTGGCCGGATTGTTCTGGCTCCAGTCCAGCAGCACCTTGCCACCGCGCAGCGTCTTGAGCATCTTGGCCACCAGCAGCTTCGGATGCTCGGCGGCCAGCTCCTCGGCCAGCCGCTTGGCGTAGCCGTGCACCACCTCGACCGGCTGGTTGCCGGCCAGCGGCGCGTACAGCTGAAGTCCCTTGCTGCCGCTGGTCACCGGCACCGCGGTCAGCCCGTCCGCGGTCAGCCGCTCCGCGATCAGGCAGGCGGCCTCGGCACATTCGGCCAACCCGGCCGGCGGTCCCGGGTCCAGGTCGATGACCAGCCGGGTCGGCGGGTGCACGCCGCCGCGCGGGCCGACCGTCCACTGCGGCACGTGCAGTTCCAGTGCGGCCAGGTTGGCCAGCCAGATCAGCGCGGCCAGCTCCGCCACGATCGGGAACACCAGCGTCTCCCGGTTGCGGGACGAACCCGGCGTCGGCAGCTCGACCGTACGCAGCCAGGACGGTGCGTGGCTGGGAACGTTCTTCTCGAAGAACTGGTTGGATTCGACACCGTCCGGCCACCGGATCCGGGTCACCGGCCGGCCGGCCAGCTGCGGCAGCAGCACCGGCGCGATCCGGGCGTAGTAGTCCAGCACCTCGGCCTTGGTGGTGCCGGTATCCGGATAGAGCACCTTGTCCAGCCGGCGCAAGGTCAACCGGCGGCCGCCGACCTCGACCAGCTGGGTTTGCGGTTGCGCATCCGTGCCTTCCTCGGTCACGTCTTGCTCGATTCGGCTCGGCGAGTGCCTGCGCAGGCGAGCGTCGGTCGCATACGCTTCATAGTGCCTGAACTGAAGATCGGTGGAAGTGAGGACTCGTCGGGATGAGGGCGATCTGGAAGGGTGCCGTGTCCTTCGGGCTGGTCAACGTGCCGGTCCGGCTGTTCGCCGCAACCCAGGAGAACGACATCCGGTTCCACCAGGTGCATCGCGAGGACGGCGGCCGGATCCGCTACAAGCGCACCTGCAGCGTCTGCGGCGAAGAGGTCGACTACACCGACATCGCCAAGGGGTACGAGACCAGCGACGGCCAGCTGGTGATCCTCACCGACGAGGATCTGGAGAAGCTGCCGGTGTCCAGCAGTCACGAGATCGACGTGGTGGAGTTCGTGCCGGCCACCCAGGTCGATCCGATCCTGTTCGCGCGCAGCTACTACCTCGAACCGGACGCCCGGGCGGCCAAGCCGTACGCGCTGCTGCGTGAGGCGCTGATCGAGACCGACCGGATGGCCATCGTCAAGGTCTCCTTGCGCCAGAAGGAAACCCTGGCGGTGTTGCGGGTCCGGGACAAGGCCATCCTGCTGCAGACCATGCTGTGGCCGGACGAGGTCCGCCAGCCCGAATTCGCGATCCTGGACGACGACGTCGACCTGCGGCCGCAGGAGCTGAAGATGGCCGCCTCGCTGGTGGAGAGCATGGCCTCGGACTTCAACCCGGACGAATACTCCGACAGCTACCGGGAAGCGGTGGCCGAGCTGATCGATACCAAGCTGGAACGTGGCGAGTCGGCCGAGCTGCCGGGGGCCGAGGAGGCCGAACCGACCAAGACCGGCGAGGTGATCGACCTGCTCACCGCCTTGCAGCGCAGCGTGAATCGGGCTCGCGGGCAGGCCGGCGAGGCGGCCGTCGAGCAGTCGGGTAGCCAGCCGGCCGGCTCGGCACCGGCGAAGAAGGCGGCCGCCCGCAAGGCGGTGGCCACTAAGACCGCGGCCAAGAAGGAAGCTGCCAAGAAGGCACCGGCGAAGAAGGCGCCGGCCAAGACCGCCGCGAAGAAGGCGGCCGACAAGACTGCCGCTAAGAAAACGGCGGCCAAATCGGCGTGATCGCCTGCTAGCCTGATCGACATGAGCAATCTGGCACGTGCAGTCACGCTGACCAGTTGGCGGGCGTCCTCCTAGGACGCCGCCGCTCAGTTCAACCTGCGTAAGGGCCGTCCTAACCGGACGGCCCTTACTTGCGTTCGCGCGCGTACGTCGGCGTCCGGGGCCCGTCAACCCGAGGAGACGCCATGACCTGTACCACGCCCGACCACACCGCGCCCGAGCACACCGCGCCGCGGTTGCCGAGCCCGGATGCACCGCCCCGGCAGCGGATCTTGAGCGGGGACCGGCCGACCGGCCCGCTGCATCTGGGCCACTACTTCGGCAGCCTGGCCAACCGGCTGCGGCTGCAGGCCGACGGTGGTGAGCTGTTCATCGTGATCGCCGACTACCAGGTGATCACCGACCGGGAGACGCCCGGCTCGGTGGCCGAGCGGACGCTGGGCCTGGTGCTGGATTACCTCGGCTGCGGCATCGATCCGGATCGCTGCGTGATCTTCGCGCACAGCGCGGTGCCGGCCCTGCATCAGCTGATGCTGCCGTTCCTGTCCCTGGTGGGTAGTGGTGAGCTGGACCGCAATCCCACCGTGAAGGAGGAGATCCGGCTCGCCGGCCGGCGTTCGGTGACCGGGCTGATGCTCACCTATCCGGTGCACCAGGCGGCCGACATCCTGTTCTGCAAGGCGGATCTGGTGCCGGTCGGCAAGGACCAGCTGCCACATCTGGAGCTGACCCGGACCATCGCCCGGCGGTTCAACGAGCGTTACCAGCCGGTGTTCCCGTTGCCGTCCGGGCTGATCGGTGAGGTCGGCCTGCTCGCCGGCCTGGACGGCCGCAAGATGTCGAAGAGCCTGGACAACGCGATAGCGCTCTGCGACGACCCGGACGCGGTCGCCGCCAAGGTGCTGGCGGCCCGCACCGACAACGAGCGGCTGATCAGCTACG
>DASUAC010000549.1:0-7061 GCA_035763985.1 Jatrophihabitans sp.
GAACCATTGGTAGAAGTAGGCGAACAGCGGTGTCGAGGTCAGGGCCGGCCCGACCGCTCGCGGCTGCACACCCCGGTTGCCGCTGCCGGCCGCGGGACCGGCCACGGCAGCCAGCATGACGACCGCCGCGGCGAGCAGCGTGGCCAGCGCCGGCCGCCCGATGCGGCCGGCCGGCCGGCTCGAGGCAGTGCCGCGCCGGCTCATCGCAGTTGCTTCGCCAACGGCGTCGGGGACGGCTCGTCCGACGGTTCCGGCCGGCCGCGCGCCCACCGGCCCCGCTGCCTCCACCGGCCCGGCCGGATCCGGCCGAGCAGCCGGTGCCCCCAGTCGGTACGTCCCAGCACCAGCAGCAATATCGCCAGCAGCATGGCCGAGACCAGCACGGTGAGCAGGTCCAGCGCGGTCACCGCACGCGCCTCGAACGCCATCGTGCGGGACAACTGCACCTTGACGGCGGGCACCATCGAGTCGGCCGCGGCCAGCGTCACCTCGTACTTGCCGCGCGGCAGGTTGGTGACCACCGCACGGTGCTGGCCGCCCAGGTTCACCGTCAGCGTGCTGCCGTCCGGGTACTTCAGGGTGGCCCGGCTGCCCAGTGGCCAGCCGAACAGTGAGTCCCGGCCGGTGACGGTCAGGTCGAAGAACAGCGCGGTGAACGTGGGGAAGGAACTCTTGGTGACGTCGAAGTGCTGCCGGCCGGCGTCCACCGTGTTGGTGCCGTGCACCATGATCGACTGCACCGAGTAGCCGACGGGCTGGGGGTACAGCACGTTCTTCTGGAAGGTCGGCACCACCCCGTCCAGCCAGTGCTGCTGGCCCGGCAGCAGCGGAGTGACCTTTCCCGAGGAGTCCCGGACGGTGATCGCGCTGACGTCGGAGTCCAGCACCGGGTCGCCGCGCTGGGTGAGTACCTGAGCGGTGATCGGGTATTGCACCGAGATCGCCGCGTAGATGGTTGCGTTGGTACGCATCGGCAGGCCGGTGACGGTGGTCTTCAGCTGCTGCTCGGGATTGCGCTGGCCGACCCAGCGGGTGAACCGGAACTTCAGCCCGGTGTCCTCCTGGCCGAGATCGCCGATCCGCAGCGTGTGCGTCGCCAGGTTGTGCTCCTCGGTCACCGTGGCCACGCCGTACTGGTCGGTGGTGACCCACCGGCCGTCGAAGGCGAATTCGACGTTGGCCAGGTTCGGCACCGTCTTGATGGTCAGCGTGATCGGCCACGGCTTGGCGTGCGGGTGCGGACGGGCCGGCAACCGCAGGTGGTGCACCGTGGTGATCGGCTTGTGCGGGTGCGCGCGCTTGGGCGCGCCGCCGGGCAGCGGTGGCACCCCGGAGCCGGTCGGGCCCTGGTGCGGATGCGGCTGCCGGGTCGGCGGCGGGTTGGCCGGCACCGTCGCGGTGCTGCTGGGCTGCCCGATCGGGCCGGTGGCCGAATCGGTCGGTACCGGCACGCTGTCGGTGGGCAGCGGCGAGTCGGTCGGGAACGGCGAGTCGGTCGGGAACGGCGAGTCGGTCGGCACCGGGGAATCGGTCGGCACCGGGGAGTCGGTCGGCAGTGGCGAGTCGGTCGGCAGTGGCGAGTCGGTCGGTAGTGCGGTGTCGGTCGGCGCTGGGCTGTCGGTGGGCAGGCCGGTATCGGTCGCCACCGCGGTGTCGGTCGGCACCGCGCTGTCGGTCGGGCTCACGGTGTCGGCGGCGGCCAGGCCGGCCGGGACGACGGTGGCGAGGGCGAGCAGCAGCGCCAGCGACGCTGAGCGTAGGCGGGAAGGTCGAGGTTTCATCCGGAGTCAGCTCCGATCCGCTGGGCTGATATCGGTAACCGGGTGCCGGCCGGCTGTCCCGGTCGCCGGATCCGCCCACGGGCGAAGGCGAATCCGACGGTGGCCAGCACCACGGCGATGGCGAAGCCGTAGCTGACGTAGACGATCTGGCTGGACCGCAGTTTGCCCGGCGGCGCGGCGGGAGAGCCGCCGGCGATCAGTTCCGCCGGCCGCGGGGGCGCGGTGAAGTCGAATGCCGGCAGCAGCGTGTCGGCCTGCCGATCAGGGCTGGCCAGCAACACGCCGGCTCGTCGATCCCGGCTGGCCAACGGCGCCAGCCGCCAGTTGTACTCGATGAACGCCAGCGCGCTGCTGTAATCCAGCGTGCTGCCATCGACCAGCCCGCGCCGGGCGTAGGAGCTGATCAGCAGCGCCGGCACCCGCAGCCCGAGGCCGTAGGAGTCCACCTGCGGCGGCGCCACGTGGTCGTAGAAGCCGCCGGTGCCGTCGTAGGACAGCAGGAATGCCGAGCTCGACCAGTACCGGGACAGCATCAGCTGGCCGGTGAGCGAGGTGACCAGGCTCTGGCCCTCGCTGATCGATCGGGACGACCGCTCGCTGGAACCGGAGGTGGCGAAGTAGGCCACCGCGGGCAGCGTGCCGTCCTGCAGATCCTGGTAGTACTGGCCGAGGTCGACGATGTGCGACCGCAGCGCCGGGTCGGTGGTGAACCGCAGGTAGTTCAGCAGCGGCACCGCCGCCGACTGGGTGTTGCTGGCCCCCTGGCCGGCGCCGGTGCGCTTGCCGATGGCCGGCCGGGGCGTGACCGGCCCGGTCACCGGCCGGTAGTTCTGCACATAGAACTTCCATTGGATGCCGGCAGCCTGCAGCCGGTCGAAGATGGTCAGCGGCTGCTGGCCGGCGGCCCGGGTGTCGGTTGCGGCCACCCAGTACTCCCGGTTGGACCGCACGCCGTCCCGGGTGGCCGAGAAGAACCGGTCGAACAGCACGTACTGGCTCGCCGCCCGCCAGTACGCCGGCAGGTCGCGCTGGTCGTAGTAGCCCATCGCCTTGGTGCCGTCGAGGCCGACCGACTGCAGGGCCGAGACGAAGCCGTCCAGCTTGCCGCCGTCGTACTGCTTGGCGATCGTCGCCGGGGTGGCGCCCAGCGGCGGCACCGTCCGGCCGTGCAGCGGGAACGGCTCGATGCAGCCGCCGGATTTGCCGGGTGCCTGCTGCTGGCAGCTCGCGGCGGCCAGCCCGTCGACGCCGGGGTAGCTGCCGAAATAGTTGTCGAAGCTGCGATCACCCTGCAGCAGGAACAGGAAATGCTGGATCGGCGTGCGCGGCGTGACCTGCGCGGCGGCCGCCGGGCCGGTCGGCAGCACCAGCCCGAACGCGGCCAGCGCGAACAGCAGGAGCAGCGGCAACCGGCGGTTCATCGTTGCCTCACCTGGTAGATCACCACGGTGGCGAAGCTGGTCGAACCGGTCCGCGAGGTCGCGGTGAACACCGCGATGCCGTGGAACCGGTTGACCAGATCGGTCATCTTCCGGGCGAAGGACGGAGTCCGCCGGGCGGTGTAGGCGTCCCACACCAGGTACTGGAACTGGCCCTGCCGAATGGACAGATCCGGGTTCGGGATCGGCACGTACGCCGGGTTGCGGCCGCCCGGGGACGGGCTGACCGACAGCGCGTACGACCGGCGTTCGCCATAGAACTGCAGGATGTTCGCCATCGACGGGCCGATGGTGAGCAGGGTTGCGTCGGCCGGCACGTGCCCGGCCACCCAGCGGCCGGCCTCCCGGCCACCGGCCACCCCGCCGGTGCCGGCCAGCGTGCTGCCGTGGTTGGTCAGCTTCGGCCAGCTGCCGGCCGCCAGCGTGCCGGCCACCAGCAACGCCAGCAGCAGCGGCCCGCCCACCGCGAACAGCCGGCGGCCGCGCAGCAGCGGTGTGCTGCCGATCCGCCAGATCGTCCGGCCGGCCAGGATCGCGGCGACCGGGGCCAGCGGCAGCAGGTACTGGTAGCCCTTCACCGGCCAGACCGTGAAGAACGCGATCGGCACCAGCACCCAGCACAGCAGCAGTCGTTCGCGCCAGGTGTTCTCCCGGCGCAGCCACAGCAGGCCGCCGATACCGAATGCGAGGACCAGCCAGCCGAGCGCAGGCGGCACCTGCTGGAAGTAGAAGAACAGCCCGTGATTCGCCCGCCGGAACAGCTGCCAGAGCAGGTAGTGCTGACCGGTGTTGGCACGGCCGGAGGCGGCCAGCGACAGCGGGAAGGCGATCAGCACCACCAGCAGCGTGACCAGGCCGGCCAGCACGTGGCGCAGCCGGATCCGGACGGTCGGCGTCAGCGCGAAGAACGCGTACAGCCCGCCCAGCAGGATCAGGCTGGTCTCCTTGCACAGCGCGGTCGCGCCCAGCGCGGCACCGGTCGCCAGCATCCAGGACAGCGCCGCCGTCTCGGCGTACCGGATCACGCAGTACAGCGCGAGCAGCGACAGCAGCGCCATCGGCCCGTCCAGCAGCACCTGCCGGCTGACCACCACGTGGTACGGCATGACGGCCAGCAGGCCGGCGGCGATCAGGCCGGCGCTGGGGCCGTACAGCTTGCGGCCGAGGCCGTAGGTCGCCAGCACCGCGGCAACCCCGGCCGAGGCGGCGATGGCCCGCGGCGCCCAGTCGGTGATCCGGCCGTGCTCGGTGAAGGAGACGGCCAGCTGCAGCAACAGCGGATGGGCCCGGAAGATCGGGAACAACGCCCGCATCGACTCGTTGCCGGCCAGCGACGCACCGGTGCCGGTGTAGACCGCCTCGTCGCTGTTGAAGCCGACCGCGCCGAGGTCCCGGAACCGGAACAGCACCGCGACTGCGGTGATGGCGATCAGCGCCGCCAGCTGCAGGCCGGCCGGCAACCCGGGCCGCCGGAACCGGCCGGCCGGCTCGGGCCGCTCGGCCAGCGCGCTGCCGGCCGCCGCCGGCGCACCGGGCGGCGGTCCAGGCTCCGTCATCGACCGGGTGGTCATTCGCTCGCCGCTTGCTGGATCATTCGCTCACCGACTGGGCTGCATCTCGGTCACACCGCATCTCGGTCACACTGCATCTCGGTCACACCGCATCTCGGTCACACCGCATCGCGGTCACACCGCGGCGACCGGCACCGGCAGCACCGGGGCCGGCTGGCGGTCCGGCACGGTGCTCGCGCCGAGCAGCTCGGCGATGTCCTCGGCCCAGGAGAACGAGTTCGAGCCCAGCCGACGCATCCGGATGTTGCGCATCGCCGCCTCCAGCAGGCTGCGCTCGGTCCGGCGCAGCTGGGCGTAATCGGCCGCGCCGATCGCGATGGACGGAGCCATCTGCTTGAACGGCGGGAAGCCGTAGGCGTCGTCGGTGTTGGCCACCAGCGTGTCGATGCCCTCGGTGAACTCGATGTCGCACACCGCCCGCTCGTCGCGTTCGATGACGAACAGGTCGCGTACCGCGGTATTCCGGATGATGGTGGCGTCGACCAGCCGGTCCACGTCGTACTTCGGCGGCGGCACGATCCGCTGGATGAGCGAGTTGATGCCCATGATCGGGATGTTCAGCCGGGCCAGCAGCATGCCGAACTGACGGCCTTCCTTGGAGTGCAGCCGGCTCTGCAGCTGCAGCCGCCGCCACTCGGCCCGGGTCAGGTCACCGGCGTTGACCGCGCGCAGCGTGTGGTGGCTGATGGTCAGCGGCTTCGGGAAGCAGGTCGCGGTGCCGTCCGGCGCCAGGATGGTCATGTCGTCGGAGAGGAACCGGGCGCCGTACTCGCGGATCAGCCGCAGTACGGTGCCGGTCTTGCCGGTGTCGGTGCGTGCCGACAGCAGCAGGCCGTGGCCGCCGAGTTCCAGGCAGGCCGAGTGCAACAGCACCTTGTCCTTCGACACGGCCAGGAACCGCAGCAACGCCTCGATCACGTTGGTGTAGAGGACATGTGGCGAACTGGCCAGTGCCGGTGAGCAGACCACCTCGATCGGGTTGCCGATCTCGACGTGGAAGTTCGCGCCGAGCCGGCGTAGGTGCTCCTCGTACCGGATGGCCGGCGGCGACAGGTACTGGGTCATCAGCGCGCGGGACCGGATCGCGGAACTGCCGACCCGGCCGACCCGGACCGCCATGTCCACCGTCGAGCCGACCCACTGCGCCCGGAAGTACTCCAGTTCCGGCAGCGGCACCTGGGAGCCCACCGTGATCAGGCCGTCGATGGCGTAGCGGTACGGCAGATGCCGCCGCACGGTGGCCGGCGTGCGGCCGCCGGCGACGGGCTGCGGACGCTGGTCCTCAGGATCGGCGGCGGCCGGCTGGACGACCGAGCCCGGATCGACCAGGATCCGCATCGGCTGCCGGTCCACGGCCGGCACCACCTCGGCCTTGGCGTAGATCGCCGAGTCGGCGATCACGAACCGGCCGAGGAACAGCAGCGCCAGCGTGATCACGTTGGCGATCAGCACGCCGATGCCCAGCACCGAGACCAGCAGGGCCAGGATCGGCAGCCTCAGCAGCAGTGCCAGCAGGTTCACCAGGTAGAACCGGACGCCGCGGCCGAACAGGGTGCCCGGCTTCTCGCCGCGGAAGACGAAGAGTTCGGTGAGCGCGAAGTTCCAGGTGGTGGAGAACCCGGTGGCCAGCATCGCCGCGACCAGGTAGTGGTGGTTCATCGGCTGGGTGAACAGCCAGAGCACCGCGGTGTTCACCGCCACCCCGGACAGGCCGACCAGGCCGAATGCGAACAACCGGGCCAGCCGTTGCTGCCAGGCCGTGCTGGAGGAGCGTTTCACCTGCTGGCGCAGCACCATGATCCGCAGCCGGAGCAGGTGGTGCAGGAACCGCAGGCCCTCCCGGACGGTCGCCTTGCTCTGCTCGGCCAGCCGGATGCCGAAGGTGAACGGCACCTCGGCGATCCGCAGCCGCTGCTGACGTACCGCTATCTCCAGCAGGATCTTGAAGCCGGTCGGGTGCAGTTTGGCCGGGTTGACCGCCGCCAGCCGGATCGCGAAGAAGCCCGACATCGGATCGGACAGCCGGCTGAGCCGGCGCGGGAACAGGGTCTTGGCCAGCCGGGTGGTGAGTCCGGAGACCGAGCGTCGCACGCCACCGGACAGCCCGCCGGCGTCGCCGGAGCCCTGGTACCGGGTGGCGGCGACCAGATCCAGTTCCCGGGAATGCCCGATCTCGACCAGCTTGGCCGCGAGCTCCGGCGGGTGCTGCAGGTCGGCGTCCATCACCACCGCCCAGGTGCCCCGCGCGTGGCGCAGGCCGGCGGTCACCG
>DASUAC010000550.1:0-3232 GCA_035763985.1 Jatrophihabitans sp.
CGCCGGCCATCGCGCAGGAACTGGTCAGCGCGAAGTAGGCGTTGCCCTTGATGCTGACCACGTCGCTGACCGCCCAGTTGAAGCCCAGCCGGGGCACCTGCGGGAAGTAGCTGGGGACCTGGAAGGCCGGGTGGTAACCGCCCAGCGTCACCACGAACTGGCCGGCGTTCGGGTTGTCGCCGAACCACAGGTAGAACGCGAAGCCGCCGGTCAGGTGGCAGTCCGGGGTGAGCACGTAGCTGTTCTTGCTCAGGATCGCGGTGGCCGCGAAGAAGCCCTGCAGCGGCTGCACCACCACCTTGATCATCATCTCGACGTAGGCGTAGGTCTCCACCCCGGCCGCCGGCAGCGGCAGCTGCAGGGTGGACAGCCCGAGCAGCGCGATGTTCAGCTCCTGGCCGAACTCGGCCACCAGCAGCGCCTTGGTGCTGACCAGCTCGAAGGAAGTGAATTCCAGGCCGGCGGCCAGCCAGTACTCGCCGGCCTTCGGGGTGATCCAGGCCTTGGTGACGCCGTTCAGCGGCTTGCTGCCCTCCAGCACCTGCAGGATCAGCGACGGATCCTGGGGGTTGGTGGTGCCCGGCGGTGGCGGGGTGGCGAGCAGCAGCAGCGGGAAGCTGGCCACCTCGTCCTGGGCCGGGATGGCCAGCGTGCGGTTGAAGCCGAAGCCGGCCATCAGCCCGGTGACGAAGAAGGCCGGTGGTCCGCCGAGCGGCGCCTCCAGCTGGCCGAAGACGAACAGCGACGGCAGCCCGCTGGTCAGCTGGGCGTACGAGCCGATCGCGGCCAGGCTGAAGTCCTCCGCCTTGACCACCAGCATGCCGTCGAACTGGAACTGCACGCCCGGGTCCAGCTGCGAGGCCGGCACCCGCAGCATCGCGCCCAGGATCTCCAGCGGCGGGTTGTTGTAGGCCATGCCCAGGCCGGTCAGGCTGAACACCGGCGAGAAGGCGTTGAGCGGGGAGCCGACGCCCAGCCCCTGCAGCGACAACGCCAGCGGGCCGAAGGCGATGTTGGCGTCCAGCGCGAAGATCACCGTGCCGTTGGCGTACTCGATGCCGACCCGCTGGATCTGCAGCGGACCGAACGTCTTGCCGATGTCGAACCACTTGCCGCTGCCCTGGGTGGGCGCGCCGTCGCCGGCGGCCTGCGGCGCGGCCGGGGCGCCGACCAGCTCGCCGTCCGGGGTGACGACCGCGCCGGAGACCGGCTGGCGGCCGTCCGCGGTGAGCTGTTGCTGTTGGCTACTCGAGCCGCCCAGCGGCAGGGTGAGCGTCTGGACGTCGGCGCCGAGTTGCAGGTTGGCGACGAACAGCAGGCCGGCGTCCAGCGAGGCGTAGCCGAGCGGCTGGCCGCCGAGGGTCTTCAGGGTGTTGTCCAGCGCGGTCACCGCGTCGCCGGGGTAGTTCGCCGAGGCGTAGGCCACCTCCAGCTGCTGGATGCCGACGTCCACCGAGGGCGGGATCTGTGGGCCGGCCACCGGGATGTCGGACAGCTTGACGTTCAGCGGCACCGCGAGATCCAGCAGGTACGCCCGTTGCGAGTTCAGCACCGAGCTGGCGAACACCAGCTGGCCGTAGTTCTTCGAGCGCGCGGTGAACACCAGGCTGCCGGCGGTGAAGTCGTAGCTGAAGCCGGCCCCGGTCAGCGCCAGGTCCAGGTTGCCGGGCAGCGCCGGCACGTCGGTCCAGCCGAACGCCGCGGCGATGTCGGCGAACTCCAGCGGATCGCCGGTGCTGGCCCAGGTGGCGCTCAGCAGCGAGCCGGCGGTGCCCACGTCCAGGTTCAGGGCGAACGCCTCGGTCCCGATCACCAGCGCACCGGTGAGCTGCACCGAATAGCCGTTCGCGGTCTTGTTGAAGACCAGGTTGAGGCTCGCGGTCAGCTCGCTGTCCAGCAGTGGCAACGCCACCTGGGCGCTGCCGTAGCAGGTGTAGTCGAACGGTTCGCCGACCGCCGGCCGGGTCGCGGCGACCCCGAAGTCGGCGAAGGAGATGCCGCGCAGCACCGGCGGTACCGAGTCCTGGCTGCCGAGCAGGCCGGCCACGATGTCGCCCAGGTTCACCGAGCCGGGATAGCTGCCGCTGACCGCGCTGACCTGCCAGGAGGTCTGCTTCTCCAGGCTGACCGTGAAGTCGAAGTCGCCGTCGGTGAAGATGTGCGGCAGGAACTGCGCCTGGGCGGCGATCTGCACACCGGTCCAGTCCAGGCCGGACGGGTCCACCACCTCGACGACCAGGTTCAGCCCGTCCAGTTGCAGGACGTCGGTGATCAACGGCCACGGCTGCAGGGTGCTGATGGACAGGCCCAGGTAGCGGACCGCCGGGCTGGTGTCGAAGGACATGCTGAAGTTGTCCAGGCCGACGGTGCTGAAGATCGAGTTGAGTTCGGCCGGGATGTAGTCGGTGAAGCCGGCACCGCCGGGCAGCGCCTGGATCAGGCTGGTGATCGAGCTCGCGCTGGGCAGCGGCGTGGTGGACACCGTGTACAGGTCGCCGGCCATCGGGATCGCCACCGAGACCTGCAGCACCTGCTGAAAGGTGCCGATCACCAGCAGGTCGATCTGCTGGGCCGGGTCGGTCTCGGCGTCGGCGGTACCGATCCGCACGCCCACCCGCGGATCGGTCAGCGACAGCGCGTCCGGGCCGGTGCCGATGCCGAAGCCGGAGCTGGTGACGGACGCGGTGAGCATGCCGACCGGCAGCTGCTGGCCGGTGGTCGGCGCGAACGGGCCCCAGCAGCGGAAGTTGTTGTCCTTGCCGATCACGCTGCCGAGCAGGGTGGCGATCAGCGAGACGCCACCCAGGCCGAGCTGGCAGAGCAGGTTCTGCCCGGGCGGCAGGTCGATGCTGCTGTGCGGGTCGTCCGGCCAGGCGTAGCTGGGTTGTTCGACGGTGGCGTAGGCGAAGTGGGCGTCGCTCACGGTCAGGCTGTCGAACGGGAACAGGGTGAGGTCGGCGAAGCTCGAGGTGAACGTCCAGTCCTTGCCCATGGTGGCCAGCACGAGGAGCTGCAGCGCGCCGCCGGAGATCGAGAAGGTCAGCGTGAGCGGCACCCCGGTCTGCGCCAGCACCGAGCCGGTGCCGGTGGAGATGGTCAGCTGATTGCCGGACGGGTCGTTGATGTCGCCCGCCGCGACGCCGTTCACGGTGAGGTAGCTGCCCTCGGCCAGCCCGAACGCGGTGGCCAGCTCGCCGGCGGTGGCCGCGGCCAGGACGGTGTCGTCCAGCAC
>DASUAC010000551.1:0-3751 GCA_035763985.1 Jatrophihabitans sp.
CCCACGACGACGGCGCGAATCCACAGGACGTGCACGAGCGCCAGCACTACCGGCTGGTGGATTACCGGCGGGCGGACACCGAGCAGAACTACCGGCGGTTCTTCGCGGTCACCGACCTGGCCGGCATCCGGGTGGAGAACCTGCCGGTTTATCAAGCCAGTCACGCCGAAATCCTGCGCTGGGTGCAGACCGGCACGGTGGACGGCATCCGGATCGACCACCCGGACGGGCTGGCGGATCCCGGCGGCTACCTGCGCCGGCTGGCCGCCGATGCGCCGGACGCCTGGATCACCGCGGAGAAGATCACCGAGCCGGGCGAGCGGTTGCCGGCCGACTGGCCGGTCGCCGGCACCACCGGCTACGACGCGCTTGCCGAGGTGAACGCGCTGCTCTACGACCCGGCCGCCGAGGCCGCGGCCTCGGCGGCCTACCAACGGCTCACCGGCGACACCCGGGACTGGCCGGCCCACCTCGAGCAAGGCAAACGGCTGGTGGCCAGCACCATCCTGCAGGCCGAGCTGCGCCGGATCGGTCGCGGCATCCGGCATGCCGCCCCGCAGCTCAGCGCCACCGATGCCAGCGTGCTCGCCGCGCTGACCGAGCTGGCAGTGGCCTTCGCGGTCTACCGCTCCTACCACCCGGCCGGCACCGAGCGGCTGGCCGAGGCGGCCGCGGTAGCCGCCGCCCGCCGGCCGGAATTGGCCGACACCGTCGAGCAAATCCGGCCGCTGCTGGCCGGCGGCGACGCCGAGGTGACCGTCCGGTTCGAGCAGGCCACCGGCGCGATCATGGCCAAGGGCTGCGAGGACACCGCTTACTACCGCTACAACCGGGCGATCGGGCTGAACGAGGTGGGCGGTGACCCGGGCCGGTTCGGCTGCACGGTGGAGCAGTTCCACGCCGCCCAGCAGCAGCGGCAGGCGAGGCTGCCGGCTTCGATGACCACGCTGTCCACCCACGACACCAAGCGCAGCGAGGACGTCCGGGCCCGGCTGGCGGTGCTGCCCGAGCTGGCCGATCGCTGGTACGACGCCGCCGAGCGGCTGCTGGCCCTGGCCCCGGTGCCGAACCAGGCGTTCGGCTCCCTGCTGTGGCAGACCTTCGCCGGCGCCGGCTGGATCCCGGCCGAGCGGATGCACGGCTACGCCGAGAAGGCGATGCGCGAGGCCGCCGACGGCACCAGCTGGCGGGAGCCGGACCCGGACTTCGAGCGGCGGGTGCACCAAGTGGTCGATCTGGCCTACGACGACGAGCGGGTGCACGCCGAGCTGGACCGGCTGATCCGGCTGGTAGACCCCTGGGGCTGGTCGAACAGCCTGTCCGGCAAGCTGATCCAGCTGATGATGCCGGGGGTGCCGGACGTCTACCAGGGCACCGAGCTGTACGACTATTCGCTGGTGGATCCGGACAATCGCCGGGACGTGGACTTCGAGCAGCGCCGCCGGCTGCTCGACGAACTGGACGAGACCCCGCCGCCGGTGGACGAGACCGGCCGGGCCAAGCTGTGGCTGGTCCGGCAGGCGCTGCACGCCCGCCGCGAGCATCCGCAGCTGCTGACCGGCTACCAGCCGCTGCCGGCAGCCGGCCCGGCCGGGCAGCACGCGGTTGCCTTCGACCGGGGCGGCCTGATCGCGGTCGCCACCCGGTTGCCGGTCACGCTGGCCGAGGCGGGCGGCTGGCGGGACACCGAGCTGACCCTGCCGGCCGGCGAGCAGCTGGATCTGCTGACCGGCACCGCGCACCGGGGCCGGGTCCGGCTGGCGGAGTTGCTCGCCCGTTACCCGGTAGCGTTGTTGCGATCGGCCTGAGCATCCAGGTCCTGCAGTCGAACCAGTCAGACCACGAGAGCAGGCAGCAGATGCGTCCATCGGTATGGGCACCTGAGCACCGGAAAGTCCGGGCGATCGTCGACGGTGAGACGGCCGAGCTGAGCCGGGATCCGTCCCGGCCGGGCTGGTGGCAACTGGCCGCCGACCTCTCCCCCGGCACCCGGTACGGCTACCTGCTGGACGACTCCGAGCACCCGCTGCCGGATCCGCGCTCGCGCCGGCTGCCGGACGGGGTGCACGGGCTGACCGAGGTGTACGACGAGAACGCGCACTCCTGGACCGACGCCGGCTGGGCCGGCCGGGAGCTCGAGGGTGCGGTGATCTACGAGCTGCACGTCGGCACCTTCACCCGCGGCGGCACCCTGGACTCGGCCATCGAGCGGCTGGATCACCTGGTATCGCTGGGGATCAGCCATGTCGAGCTGCTGCCGGTCAATGCGGTGAACGGGGTCGCCAACTGGGGCTACGACGGGGTGGCCTGGTACGCGGTGCACGAACCGTACGGCGGCCCGGATGCGCTGAAGCGGTTCGTCGACGCCGCGCACCGGCGCGGGCTGGCGGTGCTGCTGGACGTCGTCTACAACCATCTCGGGGCCAGCGGCAACTACCTGCCGGAGTTCGGGCCGTACCTGAAGGAAGGCCGCAACACCTGGGGCGATCTGGTCAATCTGGACGGCCCCGGCAGCGCCGAGGTGCGCCGCTACATCCTGGACAACGCGCTCGGCTGGCTGCGCGACTTCCACGCCGACGGGCTGCGGCTGGACGCGGTGCACGCGCTGCACGACACGTCCGACACCCACCTGCTGGCCGAACTGGCCGCCGAGGTGGCCGTGCTGAGCGAGCAACTGGGCCGGCCGCTGTCGCTGATCGCCGAGTCGGATCTGAACGACCCGACGCTGATCACGCCGGCTCAGGCCGGCGGCTACGGGCTGACCGCGCAGTGGGACGACGACGTGCACCATGTCTGGCACGCGATGCTGTCCGGCGAGCGGCACGGCTACTACGCCGACTTCGGCACACCGGACAGCCTGGCCAAGGTGCTCACCCGGGCGTTCTTCCACGACGGCACGTACTCCTCCTTCCGGGGCCGCGACCACGGCCGGCCGGTGGACACCGCGACCACCCCGGGCTGGCGGTTCGTGGTGTTCCTGCAGGATCACGACCAGGTGGGCAACCGGGCGGCCGGCGACCGGCTGCCCGAGATCGTCCCGCCCGGCCTGCTCAAGGTGGGCGCGGTGCTGCTGCTCACCTCGCCGTTCACCCCGATGCTCTGGATGGGCGAGGAGTGGGCCGCGAGCACCCGGTGGCCGTTCTTCAGCTCGCACCCGGAACCGGAGCTGGCCAGGGCGGTCAGCAAGGGCCGGCTGGCCGAGTTCGCCGACCACGGCTGGGACACCGCGGCGATGGTCGATCCGCAGGATCCGGCGGCCTATCAGCAGGCCATCCTGAACTGGGCCGAGCCGCGGGCGGCCGGCCACCGGGAGATGCTCGAGCTGTACCGCCGGCTGATCCGGTTGCGGGCCGCCGAGCCGGACCTGGCCGATCCGCGGCTGGACCGGGTACGGGTGGACTACGACGCCGACCGGCGCTGGATCCGGATCGAGCGCGGCCGGTTCCGGGTGCTGGTCAACCTGGCCGGCGAGCCGCAGCCGGTGCCGGTGGGCGGCCCGGGCAGCGTGCTGCTGGCCACCGATTCGGCCGATCCGGTCGAGGGATCCGGTGACCGGCTGACGCTGGCCGCCGAGTCCGCGGCGATCGTCGCACTCGGGTGAAACCGGCGTGCCCTGTTTGGTTCCGGTGAGCAATTCCGGCCCGTGGCAGACTCGATATCGGACGAAGGCGTCCCGGCGATGGTCGCCGGCAAGTGGCATCGCGTGAGCAGAAGGTGGAGTTCTGAGTGAACCAGCCGTTGTCGGAGACCC
>DASUAC010000552.1:0-6847 GCA_035763985.1 Jatrophihabitans sp.
AGCACGCGGGCGAGATCGTCGACGCGATGCGCGCGGTACCGGGGGTGACCGTCCACCGGGTCAGCGATCGGACGTTCCTGCTGCACATCGGCGGGAAGATCTCGGTGCAGCCGAAGGTGCCGCTGCGCACCCGGGACGACCTGTCGATGGCCTACACGCCGGGGGTGGGCCGGGTCTCACTGGCGCTGGCCGAGCGGCCGGCCGACGTGGCCAAGCTGACCATCAAGGGGAACGCGGTGGCGGTGGTCACCGACGGCTCGGCGGTACTCGGGCTGGGCAACCTCGGGCCGGGGGCCGCGCTGCCGGTGATGGAGGGCAAGGCCGCGCTGTTCAAGCGGTTCGCCGACATCGATGCCTGGCCGATCTGCCTGGACACCCAGGACGTGGACGAGATCGTGGCGACCGTACAGCACATCGCACCGGGCTTCGGCGGGATCAACCTGGAGGACATCTCCGCCCCGCGCTGCTTCGAGGTGGAGGCCCGGCTGCGCGAGCTGCTCGACATCCCGGTCTTCCACGACGACCAGCACGGCACCGCGATCGTGGTGCTGGCCGCGCTGACCAATGCGCTGCGCTGCGTACGCAAGGGCCTGAGCTCGGTACGGGTGGTGGTGGCCGGCGGCGGCGCGGCCGGCACCGCCATCGTCGACCTGCTGCTGGCCGCCGGGGTCCGGCACGTCCTGGTCTGGGACCGGGAGGGCATCCTGGCACCGGCCGACCCCCGGCTCGGCCCGGCCAAGCGAGCGCTGGCCGAGCGGACCAACCCGGCGGGCGTGGCCGGGGACCTGCACCGGGCGGTGCAGGGCGCGGACGTGTTCATCGGGGTGTCCGCCCCCGGCGTGCTGCCGGCCGAATGGATCGCGGACATGGCCGAGGATCCGGTGGTGTTCGCGCTGGCCAACCCGGATCCGGAGACCGACGTGGACGCGGCCCGGCGGTGGGCGACCATCCTGGCCACCGGACGGTCGGACTACCCGAACCAGATCAACAACGTGCTGGCCTTCCCCGGGGTGTTCCGCGGCTTGCTGGACGCGCAGGCCCGGCAGGTGAGCACGGCGATGCTGCTGCGGGCCGCGGCGGCACTGGCCGGCTGCGTCAGCGACAGCCAGCTGAACTCGGCCTACATCATTCCCTCGGTGTTCGACCCGCAGGTGCCGACCGCGGTGGCCGCCGCCGTGGCGGAGGCGGCCAAACCGGTACAGCGGGTCCTCGGCGACCGGGGGATGGAGTAGCCACCCTTCACCGGTCCGGACCTCCCGGCGGCCGCTCGCGCCGGGCCTCCGGAGGACAATCGCTATCACATCGGATAGGCTCTTGTGCAGAGAAACCTGAAAAGCCTCTGGCAGACTCAGCGTGACGGTTCAGTGCCAGTCCCAGTTCCGCATGATCCACCTCCTGAGCTTGCGTATCGTCGGCCGGAATGAAGGGTTGAGCAGTGCTGCGACTTATAACGAGGTGGCAGCTCTGGCAGGTTCGCCGCTCGATATCGACGCTGATTCTGGCGGTGGACCTGCTGGCGGTCGCATCCGTCTATTACCTCGCGCGCACACCCCTCAAACTCCATGACGTCTGGCTGGCAATACTGCTGGCGTCATTGAGCATTGCTTACTCCATTCACACCATGCAGGCGGAGAGCGCCCGGTACGCCCTGAACCAACGGCGTGCGGCGGCGATGTCCAACATGCTGGGTACCTGGACCTTCCCGGCCGCTGTGCTGTTGCCGATGCCGCTGGCCGCATTAATGATCGTGGCCGCATCGGCAGTGCAATGGCGGGTGAAGAACTTTGCCGGCAATGCTTCACTTCATCGTTATGTCTACAGCACCGCGGCGGTAATTCTTTCGGCCGCGGTCAGCAATCAGATAATGCGCCTGGACGTAAGCCAAGAATTACTACTCTGCGTAGCCGCAATTGCGTATGTCTGCGCGAGTGGCCTGCTCATCATGATCGCCGCCACTGTATCCAACGGCCTTTCTGCGGCACGCCAATTCCTGCGGCCGCGCAATCACCTGAATGAATTGGGCACGGCAGCGATCGGCGGCGGTGGGGTGCTGCTGTGGTGGGCGCACATTCCGCTGCTGTGGTTGACGCTGCCGGTGGTCATCGGGATCCAGCGCTTCGCGATGCGCTCGGAATCGCGCAATGCCACCGCGGGGCTGACCGCGCCGATGACCGAGCGGGTCTGGAGCACCGTGGCCCGCGAGGTGGTACGGGCCTGCACCACCGCCGCGGTCATGCGGCTGGACACCGACAACCCGGCCGCCGCGCGCGCGATTGCGCAGCTGCAGGCGGGGTGTGACGCGATCGGCACGGTCGGCAGGTCCGGCCTGGTCATCCTGCTCGCCGACTGCCCGGGACCGAACGCGGACTCGCTTGCCCTACGGTTGCGCTCGGCGATGTCCGGCGCCGGCGTGACGGCGAACGTGGCGGTCGCCGCCAAGCCCCGGGACGGTCAGGTGCTGGAGGACTTGCTCGCGGTCACCGAGGCCGAGTTGATCACCAGGGAGGCCGCCACCCGGTCGGCCAGGTCCTTCCGTCCGGACGCGTAGAGCTGGTCCAGGTAGCTCTGCACCTCCAGCCGCTCGGCAACGCTCAGATCGTCCGCCCCCGACCGGCCGGGCTCGGCCAGCTCCGGCAACGCCAACGCCCCGACCGGGGCCAGCTCCTCGGCCTCCAGTTCCTGGGCCTCGAGCTCTCGTACCTCAGCGTCGTTGCTCGCCACGGTGGCCTTGATGAACGCCTCCAGCGCCTGCCGCTGGGCCATCGTCAACCGGTTCGCCTCGGCGGGCGGGATCCAGGGCTCCTCGACGCCCAGCGCCTGGCCGGCAGCCGCCCGCAGCTCGACCACCGACGCGGTCGGCAGCACCTCGGCGAAGGCTTGCAGCACACTTTCGCTGGGCTGGCGGGGATGCTTGCCGGCCAGGTACTTGTACACCGTCGCCCGGTCCAGGCGGCCGTCAAGGGCATCGACCAGCTTGGGCTTGTTCCAGCCAGTGGGCAGGTGATCGTTGAGGTAGTCGGACAGCGCGCTCACTGACGGCCAACTCCTTCATGCTCGCGGACTCGCTGAACAGGGTAACGCTCAGGAGCGAGATGGGGCAGTGCTTGCGCGAACCCGATTTTCCTGGCTAAATTTCATGTCGCTAGTCGTTGGCGACTGTAGACGACAGATAGTGCGGGCGCCACGGCGTTGCCACAAAGTCGTGGGATGTCGGGAGACACAACGATGCTGCTTCGCAGTCGTACCACGCTCGTCGAGTGCCTGGAGCTGTCCGGCCTCTCCGAGCGGGAGCTGGCACGCGCTGCGCCGCTCGGCCACGCCACCGTCAACCACCTGGTCACCGGCCGCCGGTCCAGCTGCGCGCTGACCACCGCGATCGCCATCGAGCGGGTCTTCGACGTCAGCCCCGGCACCCTGTTCTGCGCCGAGTCGGAGCAGGAGAAGGTGGCCATCGACGCGCTGTATTCCAGTTGGCTGGCCGAACGGCAGAACGATGCCGTACGGCCGTGACTTCGATGCGCCGCGGGCAGCGGAAACCAGGCCGGACGTGCTGCCGACCGCCGAGCTGGATTTCGTCGGACCACTCCGCCCGGCCGAGCAGGCCTGGGTCGAGCGCACCCTGCACGCCGACAGTTCGGCGGTCGAGTACGAACCGGCGGACAACGTGATTCGGCGGCGCGAGGCGCACATCGGCAGCCTCTACCGGACGGCCACGCTGCTCACCCTGAGCGGCGACCTGACCGGCGGCCACGCGGCCGGTTTCCGGGCGGTCGCCGAATCCCGGGCGCTCGCCGAGTTCCTCGCCGCCGACCCGGCGTACTGCCTGGACTGCTTCCTGCTCGGCGACCGCTGCCCACAGCATCCGGCCACGGGTCGGACGACCGGACGAAGTGAGGCCGGGCCGTCCGCTCCCGGCTCTGCCGGATCATCCGGTTCGGCCTCCGCCGGGACGTCCGGTTCAGGCTCCGGCCGTACGGATGCCGCCGGACCGGGTGGCGGCCGTGGTGCCCGGCCCGCGCCCGGGCATCAACCGGAATGGCGCCGCTTCGGCGCCGACGAGTTCCCATCAGCCAGCGGCTGATGGATCGGGGGAGGGAGTGGAGGATCGTGTCAGGGCACCGGCCCGGGCAGGATCCTCCACTTCCTTGCAGCTAGGCCCTTACGCAGGCCGCAAAGCCTTGCCCGGAGCCGCCGCCGGGCTAGCCGCGCAGCTCGCGGGCCGCGGCGATCAGCCGGTCGTTCTCGGCGGCGGTGCTCACCGTGACCCGCACCCCGGAGCCGGCGAAGGCCCGCACCAGCAGCCCGCGCTGCTCGCAACCGGCCGCGAACGCCGTCGCATCGATCCCACCTTCGGCCGCCGGGCCCTCCGGCAGCCAGACGAAGTTGGCCTGCGACTCGGGCACCGGGTAGCCGAGCGCGCGCAGCTCGTCCAACACCCGGCGGCGCTCGCCGACCAGCTCGGCGACCCGCTCGGCCAGCTGCTTCTCGGCCACCTCCTCCAGGCTCGCCAGCGCGGCGGCCTGCGCCACCGAGGTGACCGTGAACGGCGTCTGGGTCTGCCGTACCGCGGTGATCACCGCCGGATCGGCGGCGATGCCGTAACCGACCCGCAGGCCGGCCAGGCCGTAGGCCTTGGAGAAGGTCCGCAACACGATCAGGTTGGGGTAGCGGTCGAGCAGGCTCAGCCCGTCGGTGACCGCATCATCGGTGACGAACTCCCGGTACGCCTCGTCCAGCACCACCAGGATGTCCGAGGGCACCCGGTCCAGGAACTCGGTCAGGGCGCTGCCGGGCACCGCGGTGCCGGTCGGGTTGTTCGGGTTGCAGACGAAGATCAACCGGGTCCGCTCGGTGATCGCCCCGGCCATCGCGGCCAGGTCATGGGTCTGCTCGGTCAGCGGCACCTGCACCGGGCCGGCGCCGCCGATCAGGGTCACGATCGGGTAGGCCTCGAACGACCGCCACGCGAACAGCACCTCGTCACCGGCACCGGCGCTAGCCAGCACCAGCTGCTGGCACAGCGACACCGAGCCGCAGCCCAGCACCACCCGCTCCGCGGGCACCCCGTACTTGTCGGCCAGCGCGTACACCAGATCGGTGGAGTTGGTGTCCGGGTAGCGGTTGCTGGCGGCCGCCGCCTCGATCATCCGGTCCAGCACGTGCGGCAGCGGGCCGTACGGATTCTCGTTGCTGGCCAGCTTGATCGCACCGGGGGCGCTGCGGCCCGGTACGTAGGCCGGCAGCGAGGAGAGCACGGGACGGAGCCGAACGGTCATACTGCGAGGCTAACCGAACTCCGTCGGCCACCGGAGCCCCGGCTTCGCCGGGCGGCCGGGCTCAGCCGTGGATGGCGGCCACCGCGGCGATGATCGCGAACACCCCGAACAGCACCGCGGCCAGCCGGTGCAGCAGCTGCAGCGGCACCCGGCGCAGGATCACCTTGCCCAGCAGGACCGCCAGCATGGCCACCCCGACCAGGGCGATGAAGGCACCCAGGCCGATCGCCACCGGCTGGCCGTACCGGGCGACCAGGCCGGCGGTGGCCAGCTGCGAAGCGTCACCCCATTCGGCGGCGAACAGCACCCCGAAGGAGATGGCGAAGATCCGGCGGTCGGACAGCCCGGTGCCGGGCGGCGTGCTCTCGGCCACCTCTTCCTCCTCGCCGGACACGCTCTCCCGTACCAGCAGGAACGCGCCGAGCGCGAACATCGCCGCGACGATGCCCTCCAGCAACCGGTGCGGCAGCAGATGCAGCAGGCCGCCGGCGGTCACCGCCAGCACGCACTGCGCCGCGAACGCCAGCGCGACGCCCGCCAGCACCGGGCGGGGCCGGTACCGGGTGGACAGCACCAGGGTGGCGACCAGGGTCTTGTCGGGGAGTTCCACCAGCAGGATGGCGAACAGTGCGATGGCAAAGACCGCGAGGAAGGACGTCATCTCCCGGCCCATTCTGCTCAGCGGTACGGGGGTGTCCTGCACCGGGCTGGCCGAGTGGCCGTTCTAGGCTTGCCGCGATGAACAGCTGGCTCGACTACCTGGCGCTGCTGGCCGGGCTGACCGGGCTGGTGGCCGGCGTGCTGGCGCTGCGCACGCTGGCCCGGCTGCGCCGGTCGGTGGCGCTGCTCTCGCGGGGCACGTCCGGCCGGGAGACCATCCTGGACGCGGCCGAGAAGCACATGGCGGCCAGCGAGGCGGTACGCCGCGACATCCTGGAACTGCAACGGGATCTCACCGCTGCGCACGAGGGCATGCAGACCCGGCTGGCCACCGAGCGGGCCGAGCTGGGGCGGACCGTGCAGCAGCTGGGCGAGACGGTGAGCACGGTGCTGCGCCGGGTGGCGCTGGTCCGGTACGACGCCTTCGACGACCTGTCCGGCCGGCTGTCGTTCAGCCTGGCCATCCTGGACGACCACGGCAACGGCATCACGCTGACCTCGATCGCCAGCCCGTCCGACACCCGGCTCTACGCCAAGTCGCTGACCGGCGGGGTGGGCGAGCATGCGCTCTCGCCGGAGGAGGAGCAGGCGGTACGCGCCGCGCTGGCACACTGAGCCGAGCCGGGTTCCGCGCGGGCCCCGCTCGCTATGCTGACGCGATGCCGGCCCGCCGCTTCGCCTTTCTGGGCCCGGCCGGCAGCTTCGCGCATGCGGCGGCTGGCCGGCTCGCCGAGGACGGCGCCGAGCTGATCGGGTACGGCAGCGTCACGCAGGCCATCGACGCGGTGCACGACGGTCCGGTGGACGCGGCGGTGGTGCCGCTGGAGAGCTCGGTGGAGGGTGCCGTCCCGGCCACCCTGGACGCGCTCACCACCGACCGGCCACTGGTGATCCTGGCCGAGACGTTCCTG
>DASUAC010000553.1:0-13562 GCA_035763985.1 Jatrophihabitans sp.
ACACCGGGCTCTGTGCTATGAAGCTCTGTTCGGCCACCTTCGGATACGTTCACGCGGGCCCGCCGTCACAGCCGGTGACGAACACCGCGGGATTCGCCTGAAGTGCCCGTTCTCGTCGTGGAACTCGACGATTTCTCAAACCGATCCGGCAAGAAGCACAGGCATGTCGCGGCGCAGCCGCCGACCGCGGGTGGAAACGTGCGGAGCGCCTCGGTGGAACGGCGGGATGAGCCGGCGACCCTACCGGCAGCAACCGATCCGACGCTCGCTACGCTGAGCCGAACGGCCGAGCCGCGGCCGCACGAGGTTGCGAGGCTGAGGAGCTGGAGAGCGTGGCGAACGAGTTGCCGGGCCTGTCCGGTGCCATGCGGCGGTTCGCCGCCGCTGCCGCGATCGCCGTCAGCGCCGCCGTGCTGGTCGCCGGCTGCGCCGCCGGCCAGAGCGCCCAGACGGTCAACCAGCGACCTCCGGTGGACGGCGCCTCGGCCGACGCCGGGGCCATCTCCATCCGGATCGCATCGATCGCCCCGTTGACGACCGGCGACGATTCACAGAGCAGTGGCTCGCAGAGCAGTGGCTCCCAGGGTGGCGACGCGCAGCTGCAGATGGTGGTCATCAACAACGGACCGGAGCAGATCCAGCTGCAGTCGGTGTCCAGCCCGGCCGCCCAGAGCGCTCGGGTGAGCAGCACCGGCGCGAGCCAGAGTCCGTCCGCGGAGCCGTCCAGTTCGGCGGCCACCAGCAGCTCGGCCAGCAGCAGCTCGGCCAGCAGCAGTAGTTCGGCGAGCGCGTCCGGCTCCGCCTCCGCCGGCCGGAGTTCCAGCTCACCGGGCGGTTCGGCCACGGCCACCGGTTCGGCCACGGCCAGCGGATCGCCGACGACCAGCAGCTCGGCCACGCTCAGCCCGTCCAGCTCGAGTTCGGCACCTGCCAACACGCCGATCAGCATTCCGCCCGGTGGCGCGATCCAGATCGGCTACCGCTCGGACGGTCCCAGCGTCGTGCTGACCGGACTCACCACTCAGCTGTTCCCGGCCCAGACCGTGCCGGTTACCTTGACCTTCAGCGACGGCAGCACGGTCGACCTGAACGTCCCGGTGGCGCTGTCCAGCAGCGCAGCGTCCGCGCCGGTGGTCAGCGACGCCACCGAGGCGACCGAGCCGAACGGCTGATCGCGCCCGCCGGCGGGCCGGCTGAGCGGTTTTGTCGGCCGTCGCCGGTAGCGTTCGCCCGGTGAGCACCCCCGGCAAGACCAGCAAGCAGGGCCGGCGCCAACCAACCGGTTATGTCTGCGCCGAATGCGGCATGACCGCCGTCCGCTGGGTCGGCCGCTGCCCGGAATGCCAGGCTTGGGGCACGATGACCGAGGAGGGCGTCCAGGCCGCCGCACTCAGCCTGCCCGCACCGGTCACCCCGCGGGTGGCCGCGTTGCCGATCAGCCGGCAGGACGCATCGGTGGCGCGTGCCGTGCCGACCGGGATCGGCGAACTCGACCGGGTGCTGGGCGGCGGCCTGATGCCGGGCGCGGTGCTGTTGCTGGCCGGCGAGCCAGGGGTCGGCAAGTCCACCCTGCTGCTCGAGATAGCCAAGAGGTTCGCCCAGTCCAGCGGCACGCCGGCGTTGCTGATCACCGGCGAGGAGTCCACCGCGCAGGTACGCGCCCGGGCCGACCGCACCCACACCATGCACTCCGAGCTGTACCTGGCCGCCGAGAACGACCTGGGCGCGGTCATCGCGCACCTGGACGAGGTCAAGCCGAGGCTGCTGATCCTGGATTCGGTGCAGACCATCGCCTCGCCCACGGTGGACGGCGTGGTCGGCGGGGTGCCACAGATCCGGGCGGTGACCGCCTCGATCAGCGCGATCGCCAAGGAGCGCGGGATAGCCACCGTGCTGGTCGGGCACGTCACCAAGGACGGTTCCATCGCCGGGCCACGGATGCTGGAGCACCTGGTGGACGTGGTGCTCTACTTCGAGGGGGACCGGCATTCCTCGCTGCGGATGCTGCGCTCGATCAAGAACCGGTTCGGTGCCACCGACGAGGTGGGCTGCTTCGAGATGCACGAGGAGGGCATCGACGAACTGTCCGATCCATCGGGATTGTTCGTCAGCACCCGGGACATCGCGGTGCCCGGCACCTGCGTGACCGTTACCGTGACCGGCCGGCGGCCGCTGCTCTCCGAGGTGCAGGCGCTGGTCTCGCAAGCGCAGGGGCATGGCGGCTCCGCCCGGCGGTCGTTCACCGATCTCGACTCCTCGCGGGCCAACATGCTGCTTGCGGTGCTCGGCCGGCACGCGAGCACCAACCTGATCGATCGGGACGTCTTCGCGGCAAGCGTGGGTGGCATCAAGATCGCCGAACCCGCGGTGGATCTGGCGGTGCTGCTGGCGATCGCCTCGGCGGCGCACAACTACGCGCTGCCGGCCACCATGTGCGCGATCGGTGAGGTCTCGCTGACCGGCGACGTCCGCCGGGTCAGCAGTGTGCAGCGCCGGCTCACCGAGGCCGGCCGGCTGGGATTCCGCAAGGCGCTGGTGCCGGCCGGGTCCCAGTGGTCGCTGGTGTCCGGCATGCAGGTACTGGAGGTGGCCACGGTCGGCGACGCCTGGCAGATGCTGACCGAGGTGGGCCGCCGATTCTGAGCGCTTACACTGTCTGGCGCGGCTTTGCTTGAGATCGATGCCGGCCGATAGTGCAATCGGACCGATAGCGCGATGTCGAGCCGGCGCGATGTGCAACCGGCGTTCGGCCGGAGCGGGAAGGGGGGTGAGTGGATGGCGGCGACCTACGACCGCGACGACGTGCGCACCGTACTGGCGGCGCTGGCGCCGGGCACCGACCTGCGGGACGGCCTCGAGCGGATCCTGCGGGGCAACACCGGCGCGCTGATCGTGCTGGGCTACGACCGGGTGGTGGAGAGCATCTGCACCGGCGGGTTCCCGCTGGACGTCGAGTTCTCGGCGACCCGGCTGCGCGAGCTGGCCAAGATGGACGGCGCGGTGGTACTGACCACCGACCTGGCCCGGATCATCCGGGCAGCCACCCACCTGATGCCGGACCCGGGCATCCACACCGAGGAATCCGGCACCCGGCACCGCACCGCGCAGCGGGTGGCGCAGCAGACCGGCTTTCCGGTGATCTCGGTGTCGCAGTCGATGAAGATCATCAGCCTGTACCTGGGCAGCCGGCGGCACGTGCTGGAGAACTCCACCTCTCTACTGTCCCGGGCCAACCAGGCGGTGGCCACCCTGGAGCGCTACAAGTCACGGCTGGACGAGGTGTCCCAGACGCTGTCCGCGCTGGAGATCGAGGACCTGGTCACGGTGCGGGACGCGGCCTCGGTGTCCCAACGGCTGGAGATGGTCACCCGGATCGCCGACGAGATCGCCGGTTACGGCGCCGAACTCGGCACCGACGGCCGGCTGCTGTCGCTGCAACTGGAAGAGCTGATGGCCGGCGTGCACTCCGACCGCGAGCTGATCGTGCGCGACTACCTGCCGGTCGGCCGGCGCAACCGGACGGTGGAGCAGGCGCTGACCGACCTGTCCGAGCTGTCCTCGGCCGAGTTGCTGGATCTGACCAACGTGGCCAAGGCCCTGGGCTATCCGGCCTCGCTGGAGACGCTGGACCAGCCGGTCAGCCCCCGTGGTTACCGGTTGCTGTCCCGGGTGCCCCGGTTGCCCAGCTCGGTGCTGAACCGGATCGTCGAGCACTTCGGCAGCCTGCAGAAGGTGCTCGCGGCAACCGTGGACGAGCTGCAGAACGTCGAAGGGGTGGGCGACACCCGGGCCCGCACCATCCGGGAGGCACTGTCCCGGCTGGCTGACGCCTCCATCATCGAGCGGTATTCCTGAGCGCGGTCACGCCGGACACCGGCTTGCGACGTCTGCCGCGGCGGTGCACCTCACGAAGCGGTGCGGTGCATCGAGAATCCATCAATATTTGCTGGGTGATCTCCGCCTCGGGCGGTCGCCGGTCAGCGGTGCGACCGGCGACCGGCCAGCGGCGGTCGGGCCGGCGGTGACCGGCCATACGGATGTCCGGCCCACGGACCCGTCCGGCCTCAGCAGGGTTCGGCGGCACCGGGGATCCCCGGCACCACGCCTTGCCGGTCGAGGGTGATGCGTACCGGCTCCAGCCGATCGGCGGCGGCGACCAGGACGGCGGCCGCCCGATGCCGGATCCGCCCGATCCGTACGACGCGGTCGGTCCGGGCCGCTCGGAGCAGCCTCTGGTGTTGTGCGGTGGCCAGCAAATCGGACTGCCGGACGCGAGCCAATTCGCCGGTCAAGTTGCTGTACATGATGTCTCCGTACGTCTCATTCGGATGAGTGGTCGGCCCGCCATCTGCTTGTGCTGTCGAACAAAACGCCGCAGCGGGCCGCTGTTCTTCCTGCGGCGGCGGCGAAGTTGCCGAATCGAGATGCGCGCCGACCACTCATAGGTGGGTCATTCCCCTTCGGTCACCTGGAAGATCTCGTCGGCGACCAGGCCGTGCGCGTCACGGTGCACGGTGGTGGCCGCCTCGGCGCTCGGCGCGTCGACCAGGCAGAAGATCTTGCCCTGCTCCGGGTTCACCCAGTAGCGCAGGTAATGCACGTCGTGCTCGCCCTGGGTCTGCAGGTCGGCCGCATGCGCCTTGGCCACGTCGTCCTGGGTCACCGGGCCGTCCAGGTTGTGCACGTCCATGAACAGTGCCATGTCTTGCTCCTTCTCGAGGAACTCTCCCGCGGACACCGTGCCCGCCATAGGAGCAAACGTTCGCGGCAGCGCAATCGCATAGGGCGGCTTCCCTAATTTGGCGAGCACCGGCACGCCGGCCAGGCAGCAGCGGATCCGGCCGGTCAGCACCGGCACGCCGGCCGGGCGAGCACCGGCACGCCAGCCGGGCGAGCACCGGCAGATCCCCGGCAGCCGAATCGGCCTTTCCGGCAGGCTAATCCGCAGCGGAGGCAGGTTGCGGCCGGACGATGCCGCGCCGCAGCGCGGCGGCCGCCGCACGCGATCGGGTCGGCTCGCCGAGCTTGTGCAACACAGAGGACACGTGGTGGCCGACCGTCTTCTCCGACAGGAACAGCCGGCGCGCCACCTCGGCGTTGGACAGGCCGTCCACCAGCAGGCGCAGCACATCGATCTCCCGTGCGGTGAGCCCGGACGGGTTGGCCCGGCTGGCCGGCCGCGGTCCCCGTGGCACCGGCAATCCGCGAGCGTGCCGATCTGCCACCATCGCCCGCCGTACCGCCGACGCCCCGAGCGACCGCGCCAGCTCAAGGCCCTGCCGGGCCGGCGCCAGTTCGGGCGTGCCGGCCAGCGCCAGCGCGTGCCACAGCGGACAGCCGAGGGATTGCCATTCCTCGGCCGCCTCGGCCCAATTCCCTTCCAGCAACAGGGCGAACGGCCCCGCCAGCGGCACCGGAACCGGCCGGCGAACACCGCACATCGCGAGCCACCAGCTCAGCGCGCCGAGATCCCAGGGATGCGGATGTGCCACCGACAGCGACCAGGCCCGGTCGATCTCGGCCTCGATCCGCTCCGGGTGCCCGGCCAGCCACGCCGCCTCGGCCCGGGCCACCGCGGTCGGCACCAGGCGTTGCGTCTCGCCGGTGGCCGCGGCCAGCGACAGCGCCTCATCCAGGTATCCGCTGGCGTCGTTGCCCCGGCGAGCGGCGAGTTGACCGGCCACCACGGTTGCCCGGATCCGGGTGATCGGGGCCAGTTGTGGCTTGCGCAGCACCGCATCGACGCAGTCCTGGGCCTCGGCGTACCGGCCCTGCTCGGCCAGCGACGCCGCCAGCACGGTGGCCATGTAGAGCCCCCACGAGTCCAGGCCGTGCTCGGTGCAGTAGTCGATGCCGATACGCAGCCAGCGATCCGCCTCGCGCAGCCGGAAGCTGCGCTGCAGCAGACCGCCCAGGTTGGTGTATGCGCGCGCGGCGTGCTCGTGTGCCTGGGCGGCCAGCGCCAGATCGAGGCTGCGGATCAGCCGCTGCCGGCCGATCAGCGAATCGCGGTAGGTGCCCTCGGCCGTACCGATGTTGTTCAGGGCATGGATCTCGGTTTCCCGATCGCCGAACCGGCGCGCCAGTTCGATCGCGCGCTGGCCCCAACTCAGCGCCGCGTCCGGATCGCCGTCGAGCATCCCCAGTTGTGCCTGATTGCTGTAGGCCATCGCCAGATCCGAACTCGGTTCGAGCGATTCCAGCGTGCTGACCGCGGATTCGGCGTACCGCCTGCTTTCGGAGTTGCGGCCGAGGAACCAGGCCAACCGGGACAACCAGCGCTGCGCCGTGCCGACCGCGATCAACCGGCCGGACCGCTCGAACAACTCCAACGCGGCACGGCGGGCCTCGTACGCCTCGAGCAACTGGTCGGTCAGGTAGCACTCGTAGGACAACGCGGCCAGTAGCTCGGCCCGGCTGCAGGGCTGCGGCGAATCCTCTTTAGTTGTGGGCAATTCCTCGTCCGGCAGGCAGAACCGCAAGCCCAGCCGGTACTGCTCGGCAGCCTCCCGGTGCGCGCCCAGCCGGGACGCGCGGGCGGCCGCCAGCGGTGCATGCCGCAGTACCGCGGCCCGGTCGCCACTGGCGGCGGCATGATGCGCCAGCCGTCGATCGTCGGCCAGGCCGGCCGCTCGTAGCGCTCGCAGCGCGCCGGCATGCAGGTCGCTGCGGGTGGCCGGCGTCAGCGTCTGCTCGATCGCCAGCCGAGCCAGTTCGTGCCGGAACGTCCAGGCCTTGCCGTCGCCGGCCGACCCGGCACCGCCCGACCCGTCACCGCCCGACCCGTCGCCGACCAGCATGCCGCCTTGCACGCATTCGTCCACCGCGGCCGGCGGCTGGCCGGACACGGCCACGAGCAGCGGCAGGTCGGCACGCTGGCCGAGCACCGCCGCGGCGGCCAGCACCGTCCGGCCGGCCGGCGACAGCCGGGACGCCCGGGCCAGCACCGCATCGCGCACGGTGTCGGGCAGCCACTCGTCACAGCTGGCCACCACCTCGGTGACGTAGAACGGATTGCCACCGGTGCGGCTGTGCAGTTCGACCGGATCCAGGCAGGATCCTCCCGCCTCGACCAATCGGCGCACCCCGGCGACCGACAGCGGCTTCAACTGGATCCGGCAGACCGCCGGCCCGGTGGCCAGGTCGCCCAGCAACACGGTGAGCGGATGCCCGGTGGTCACCTCGTCGGCCCGGAAGGTGGCCACCACCAGCAGCGGCAGGCCGTCCAGCCGCCTGCCGAGGAACCGCAGCATCTCCAGCGTCGCCTCGTCGGCCCAGTGCACGTCCTCCAGCACCAGCAGGGTGGGTCGGCCGGACAGCACCGACCGGAGCCGACGGAACAGCCGCAGCCGGTCGACCGCCGCCGACCCGTCCTCGATCACCGCGGTCAGCTCGGGTGCGGCGTCCACCAGCGGGCCGAGTGCGGCGGCGGTGGTCACGTTGTCGCAGCCGCCGGAGCGCACCGTGAGCAGCGTGGCCGCCCGTTCGATCAGCGCGCCGCACAGCGCGGTCTTGCCCACGCCGGCCTCGCCGCCCAGGAACACCAGGCGGCCGACTCCGGAGGCAGCTTGCTCGGCCAACGCGATGAGCGCGGCGAGGGCCCGCTCGCGTTCGAGTAGCACCTGCCCATTGAACCCTGTCCGCGGTCGGCCGGGCATGGCAATTTCCGACAGCCGACAGCGAGTTCAGGCCGTATCCATAGGGGGATTCGGCCCTATGCGTCCGCTTCGATCGATCCGTTCCGGCCGGGTGCCGGTTCAGTCGGCCGGTACCTGCTCGGCCAGCGCACCGGCGTCGCCGCCGATGCCGAGCAGCACCTCGCCGTCGTCCGGGTCGACCGCCGAGACCGCCAGCAGCCACTGATACCACGGCAATTCGGCGGGCTTCGCGCACCGCAGCGACAGCTCGTGCGGGCCGGCCGCCAGCCGTACCGGCTCGGTGTATCTCGGCCGTTGGACCAGGTCGTAGTACCGGGACGGCTCGGCCTCGGTGGCGGCCGGCGCCAGTGGCCGGCCGTCCAGGAACACCTCGACCGCATCGCTGCTGTAGTACGCGAACGCCGCGCTGCACTCGGCGGTCACCGACAGCTGGGTGCGGGCGTGCACCGTCCAGGCACCTTCCGGTCGTCCCTGGTGCTGCAGCGGGATGCCGAACCGGTCGGTGAGCGCGGCGAAATCGGGATCGAACGGATCTGCCTGGAAAAGCTGCCAATCCTCGGCTGCCGGTTCGGTGCCCGGCGCGCTGACCGCGGCCAGCCAGGACGTCAGGCTGGGTACCAGCACCGCACTGCGATGCCGGTCCCGCAGCGTGACCTCACCCCGGTCGGACCGCCAGCGGGCGGTCACCGCCAGCGTCCAGCGCGCGGGGGTGAGCGAATCGTCCCATCGGAACGGCGCGTCGATCACCATGCCGCCGGCCGGTATCGGCAGCTCGTCCCCGACGAAGCTCTCTTGCCGCCCGCCGCGTTCCAGCGTCCAGTCGCACTGCACGGTGCCCTGCTCGCCGGGTGAGATCCCGACGATCAGCCGGCCCAGGGTGGCCGCCGCCTCGTCCGGTGCGGTGTGCTCGTCCACCCGCACCGCCGGGCCGCCCAGCCGGGCCAGCGCGGCCGGCCGGGACGGATGGTCGTCCGGCAGCGCCAGCACCGCCTCCGCCAGCTCCTCGGAAACCAGCTCCCCGGAAACCGGCTCAGCGGCGGCCAACTCCGGCCGGTCCAGCAGCCGGCGCAGATCCGCGGCCCGCACCGCCGCATCGTGCGCCGGGCCGAGCGCGGACAACGGCCCGTCGGCGGTCACCAGCACCGAAACCGGTTCACCGGAGTAGGCCAGCTCGATCACCGTCTCGTCGCCGTCCTGCCGCCAGTCCGAGTGCGGCTGCCCGTCGCGCGCCACCTCACGCGGCGGCACGGTGCCGGCCAGCCGGATCGTGAACCTGCTCGGGCCGGCGCCGGCGCCTTCGCCGGGTGCGATCCAGACCTCGCAGCTGGACTCGTCCGGGCTGCTGGTACCGAACTCGGTCCACCGGAACCGGCCGGTGCGGTAGGCCGGGCTGCTGCCGTCGTCCTGGTACAACCGGCCGGTGCCGGAGCCGCCGGGGAACACCGAGAGCACCAGGTGATCGGCCGATTGGGCGGCGGTGGTCTCGGCCGGCTCGGCGAGCGGCAGCACCGTCCCGAGCCGGACGAACTGCGGCAGCCGATGCAGGTCGGCCAGCTGCCGGACCCAGCGCGGGCCGGTGCAGCGTTCTCGGGTGGTGCGTTCCACCCACACGCCCTCCGGCAGCCAGACGTCGACCGTGGCCAGCCCGGAGCCGGGCTCGACCGGATGCATCACCGGGGCGACCACCATCGCCTCGCCGAGCAGGTACTGGTACCGGGCCGCGTAGGCACTGTCGTCCGCCGGCGCCAGCCAGTACATCGGCCGGATCGGGGCGATGCCGGTGTCGGCCGCCGCCCGGGCCGCCGTGTAGAGGTAGGGCAGCAGCCGGTAGCGGGTTTCGAACGCCTCCCGGGCCGCCGCCAGGGCCGGTTCGCCGAACCGCCACGGCCGCCGCTCGGAGGCCGGATCCTGGTTGCTGTGCAGGCGCAGGACCGGGCTGAGCGCACCGAACTGCACCCACCGGACGTACAGCTCCGGATCGTCCGGGCCGACATGGCCGCCGATGTCGTGACTCCACCAGCCGTACCCCACGTTCGCCCCCGCCGCGGTGTAGCGCGGCTGGAAGCGCAGCGCCGACCACTGGGCATAGGAGTCGCCGGAGAAGCCGATCGGGTAGCGGTGGCTGCCCAGCCCGCCCCACCGGCTGAAGGCCACCGGCCGGCGATCGGGGTGCCGGCCCAGGTCGGTGAAGTGCAGGTGGTTCAGCCAGGGCAGCGGGTCGATGCCGTGCTCGCCGAACTTGCGGCCCTGCTGCCAGTCCATCCACCAGAAGTCCACCCCCTGGTCCTCCAGCGGGTGGTGCAGCAGCTCGAAGTAGGCGCGCAGGTACGCCGGATCGGTGACGTGGAACGGCACCGCCTCCTCGCCGTCCGCGTCCAGCTGCATGGCCCGGACGAACTCCGGGTAGGCCTCCTCGAACGGCTGCACGCCGAGCGCCGGGTGCAGGTTCAGCGTGCTGTGCAGGCCGCGCTCGTGCAGCCAGCGGAGGAAGCCGGCCGGATCCTCGAACAGCTCGCGGTTCCAGGTGTAGCCGGTCCAGCTGTCCGGCAGGTGCCAGTCCATGTCGATGACCACCACGTCCAGCGGTAGCCGGCGGGCCCGGAACTCCGTTACCAGCTCACGCAGTTCGGCATCGGTGTACGGCCAGTACCGCGACCACCAGACGCCGAGCATCCAGCGCGGGATCAGCGGCACCGCGCCGCCGAACCGGGTGTAGTCGCGCACCGCCGCCGGATAGTCGTGGCCGTAGCCGAAGAAGTACCAGTCCAGGTTCCGCTCGTTCCGGGCGTGCACCCAGCCCTGGTCGTCGAACACCATCGAGCCGCCGTCGTCGTGCAGTGCCCAGCCGGACCGGGAGACCAGCCCCGGCTCCAGCACGGCGTCACCGCGGCAGCTGTCCACCGTCCGCCGGGCGCCGCCCAGGTTGTGCCGGTCACGCAGCCCGGGTTGCCAGCCGGTACCCGGCAGCGCGGCCGGCTCGATGCTCAGGTTGCCCGGTCCGAAGGCCTGCCCGTCCGGCCGGTACCGCAGCCGCAACGCACCGGTGTCGAGCACCGTCGCCCCGGCCTCCTCGGTCGCCGAGAAGCTCGGCACCGGCCCGCGCCGGGTCGGAAAGGCGTAGGAGCTGCGATCCTCGAACCGGCCGTTCGGCGCCCACTCCAGCCGGATCAGCCGGTCGGTCAGCACCGTGAACCGGGCGTTGCCCCGCTGCACCACCGCCGCCGGATCGGCCACCGGATCGCCGAACAGCCCGATGCGTGCGATGAATTCCGCGTTCGATTCCGCCACTCAAGCCGTCCCGTCCGTGCGTCCGCCGAGTCACTTCTCACTCTAGGGAGCCCGTTACGACGGCTATCCGGCGGCATATCTTGGGATACTGAGTTCGTGGCGGACGAGACTGAGTTAACCCGGCGGATAGATGAAGCGCTGGATCGGCTTCCTGCGGACGACTCTGCCGCCCTAGCCGTTGCTGCCGGTCGCCGGGTGCTCGATCAAATCGGTGGAGATTGGGTGATCGACGCACAGTCTTAGCCTGCCGGACGGGCAGCCAGCGTGCGCTGTGTCAGCCACGCCGCCAGCTCACGCTGTTCCTCGCGTGACAGTTGATCCGGCTCGGACTCGTCGTCCCAATCCTGCTTGTGGTGACGCACCCAGCGGGCGACCGCCGCCCACGTCCAGAGTCGCCTGCCGCCGGGCAGCGCAAAGGGCGGCGGAAAGTCCCCACACCCGCGCTCACCCTTCGCGTAGAGATTGATGATCTGGCGCGTCTTGCCGAGGCGCTCAGCGACCTCGCCCTCGTCCACGAGGTCCAGGTCCACATCGATGACGCGCAGGCCCACAGCTCGTTCCAACTTGGCGATCTCTGCCCGAATCGCAGCGACAGCGTCTGCACCTTCCGGGGCGGCAACGCCGAGTGTCACGACGGTCGACTCACAAATCCGCGAAGCCGATGCGTCGAACTTGTCGAACAAGGCCGCAGCCTGCTGTTCGTTGTCCACGGAAAAGTTGTCGACCAGGACTCGCACTTCGTAAGCCGCCACCGCTGACACCTCCAGTCCGGCACGCTGTAGTGTTGACAACTGTCAACACTACAGCGATCGACCGACGCTTAGGCACTCCGCCCCCTGTCGCCGCTCTTACAGCCGAAGGCTAACCGAGAGGGGTGTCAGTTCTGATCGAGCGAGAGACCTCTCGCCATACGACTGAAAGCACCGGCCGACAGCATTCGCTGGCCGTCCAGGCCGAATCCGCTAACTCGAGTAATGCAGCAGCGGCACCAGCAGTTCGTCCTCGGTGAGCGCGCCGTGCTGGCCGATCATGGTCGAGAGCCGTTGCTCGGCCCGGCGCCGGACCACCGCACCCGGCCCGGTGGCCAGCACCACCAGATCGCCGATCCGTTGCCGGGCGACCGGGCCGACCGCCGGCCCGTACCAGCCGCGCTCAATGGCCTCATCCCGGCCGAGTACGACGAACGAGCCGGCCAGCCGGTCCTGCCAGCGCTGCCGCACCTCGGACAGCCGGCCGGGCGCGACGTGCAGGTAGCGGACCCTGGCCTCGCCCGCGATCGCCTCGACCCCGTCGGACAGTTCCGGCTCGGCGTCGTAGTCGACCTTGGCCGCGTCCGGCACGTCCACCATGCCGTGGTCGGCGGTGACCAGCAGCAGCGCGTCGTCCGGCAGCCGCTCGGCAAGCAACTGCGCCGCGCGGTCGATCAGCGCCAACTGCAGCCGCCACGCCTCGGAGTGGCAGCCGCGGCCGTGCCCGATCAGGTCCAATTCGCTGTAATAGCAGTAGATCAGGCTCGGCCGGCCGGACCGGGCGGCAGCCGCCACCGTCGTCGCGGTGTCGGCGGTCGTGAAGACCGGCCGGTAGCTGCCGCCGCGCAACACCGCCCGGGTCAGCCCACTGCCCTGGAAGCCGTATGAGGAGACCACCGAGACGGTCACGCCGGCCCGCTCGCCCCGCTCCAACGCGGTGGGAATCGGCTGCAGTTGCTCGGGATCCAGCCGGTCGAGCAGGTTGCCGCCGGACGGTGCGACCTGCCAGCGCAGCCAGTTGATCGGCTGGCCGAGCTCATCGATCAGCGAGGTGTATCCGGTCAGTCCGTGCTCGCCGGGCGGACGGCCGGTGCCCAGCGACGCCAAGCTGGTCGCGGTGGTGGTCGGAAAGCCCGCGGTGAGCGGACGGCCGGCCAGCCCGGCCAGGAACGGCGCGTACTCGGCGTAGCGGCGCAGCAGCCGCCAGCCCAGCCCGTCGACCAGCAGCACCACGATGCACGAAGATTCCGGCAGGCTCAGCGGATTGCGCTCGCCCGGTACGCCCAGCGCGGCCAGCGCCGACGGCAGCAGGTCGGCCAGCGCCGCCTCGCCGTACCGGACGATGCCGGCCGGCGGCAGCTCGGGCAGCGGATCGGACGACGGGGCATCGGTGGACACCTGGCCGACTGTAATCGCCGGCCGGCGCCGGCCGGCCCCGATCACCAAGGACGACGCAACGTCGTCGCGGGCCTGGGGCAACGGAGCCGGGACGACGCCACGTGGTCCCGTGCATGCTGGCCACGGGTCGCCCCGGGCCCTGAGAGAACTGGCCCGGGACGACCCGAACGCGGCGTCAGTCGTCGTCGGCCGAGTGCAGGATGCCCAGCAGACCGTGCGATTCGCCGTCCGGCCCGGCGCTGAACCAGACGTCGGAGGTGGCGCCGGAGACCCCGTTGCCCGGCTTCAGCGCCCACAGCCCGTCGATCGCCAGCGGCCTGCCGTGGGTGTCGCGCAACGTCCCGGCCAGCTTTCCGTGCCGGTCGAAGGCGTGGATCGTGCCGTCGCCGAAGTTGCCGATCAGCACGTCGCCGCTGAAGTCGCCGAACCCCGTGGGCGCCACGGTGAGCGCCCACGGTGAGTTCAGCAC
>DASUAC010000554.1:0-3491 GCA_035763985.1 Jatrophihabitans sp.
GACCGCCCGGCATGCCGGCCACCTGGACATCGCCCGGGAGCTGCTCGACGGCCGGACCGGGCTCGGCCCACGCTGATCGGACCCTCGCCGGCGCGCCGAGCAGGTCCATCGCCGCGCCGAACAGGTCCACCGCCGCGCGGCGGGCGACCTCGCATCAAGCCCCGGCGCCCCACCGGCAGATCTACCGTCACGCCGGGCAGATCTAGTTGCACGCTGAACATCTCATGCACTCAGAGTGACTGCCGATCAGTAAGGTGTGACCCCCCGTGAGATGCGTCTGCAGCATGCTCGCCGGAGCACGGATTCGCCACGGTTGCCCAGGTTCGTGCTACAAGTCACCGGGCCGCTGGCGCGATCGTGGGACCCGGCGGTCGGCGGCCAGTTGATGCTGGCCAGCAGCGGCCTGATCGTCGTACTCACGCTGCCGTTGCTGGACCCGACGGTCTGGCGCTCGGCCAGCATGATGGTGCTGCTGGTCACCGTGGCCGCCTGCGGCGGCTCGATGCTGGTGCCCTGGCGGCGGCTGCCCCGGGCCTGCACGCTCGCCTTCCCGATCTTCGTCTGGGCCGCGGTGGCCGTCCTGGGTTCCACCACGGACGGCATCGGCGGCAACTACAGCGGCCTGTATGCGCTCTGGTTCGCCTATCTGGGGCTGACCCAGCCACCCGGCGCCAGCATCACACTGCTGCCGGTGGCGATCGGGTCGTACCTGGTCTCCTGGGGTGGTCCGTCCTGGCCGCTGGTCGCCCGGCTGCTGATCGCGGTCGCGGTCTGGCTGATCCTCGGCGAACTGCTGGCGGCGCTGATCCAACGGCAGCGCAGCCTGACCGACGAGATGCGGGTGCTGGCCCACGTGGACACCCTCACCAAACTCGGCAACCGGCGTGACCTGGATCTGCGGCTGGCCGACGCGGCACCCGGCGACACGCTGGTGCTGTGCGACCTGGACCACTTCAAGCAGCTCAACGACACCCTCGGCCACGCCGCCGGCGATGCGGTGCTCACCGACTTCGGCCTGGTGATCCGGGCGACGCTGCGCAAGCTGGACTACGCGGCCCGGTACGGCGGCGAGGAGTTCGCCCTGCTGCTGCCGGCCACCGCCACCGCTCAGGCGGCCATCCTGCTCACCCGGCTGCGCAAGCGCTGGGCGATCCTGCATCCGGAGATCACCTTCTCGGCCGGGGTCGCCACCTGCCGGGACGGCCAGCCGGTCGCCGCCACGCTGGCCGAGGCCGACCGGGCGATGTACGCCGCCAAGGCGGCCGGCCGCAATCGCGACCACAGCGGCGCCGGACCGCTGGCCACCGCCGTCCCGGTGCTCAGCTCGGTCGAGGTGGCCGACGAGTTGGTCTGGTGAGCTGACCCGGCGCCGTTGCGTGGCACCGGCGGAAGCCGACCGGCACCATCGTCGGTGCCCGATGGCACCCTGATGCCATGCTGCTCGCGACCGTGGCCGCCGCTTCGGCGGAACTGACCGCCACCTCGGCGCGTTCGGCCAAGACCAGCCGGCTGGCCGAACTGCTGGCCGGCACCGAAGGTCCGGCCGAGACCACGGTGGTGGTGTCCTGGCTGTCCGGCGCGCTCACCCAGCGCCAGATCGGAGTGGGCTGGGCCAGCCTGCGCCGGCTGCCGCCACCGGCCGATCAGCCGAGCCTCACCGTCACCGAGGTCGAGCAGGCGTTCTCGGCCATCGGCAGCCAGGCCGGCGAGGGGTCCCAGGGCCGGCGCCAGCAGTTGCTGACCGAGCTGTTCGGCCGTGCCACCGGCGACGAGCAGGTCTTCCTGCGCCGGGTGATCACCGGCGAGCTGCGCCAGGGTGCCCTGATCGGGGTGATGACCGACGCGATCGCGCTGGCCTCCGGCGCGCCGCTGGCCGAGGTCCGGCGCGCCGCCATGGTGAGCGGCAGCCTGCCCGCGGTGGCGGCCAGCGCGCTGCATGCCGGCACCGGCGGACTGACCGCGTTCCAGCTGCAGGTGGGCCGTCCGATCGGGCCGATGCTCGCCCAGACCGCGACCAGCACCGACGAGGCACTGGCCGCGCTCGGCACGGCGGCCTTCGAATGGAAGCTGGACGGCGTGCGGATCCAGGTGCACCGGTCGGCCGGCGAGGTCGGCATCTTCACCCGGACGCTGGACGACATCACCGCCCGGCTGCCGGATGTGGCCGAGGCGATGCTGGCGCTGCCGTCGGAGGAGTTCGTGCTCGACGCGGAGGCCATCGGGCTGCGGGCGGACGACCGGCCGGTGCCGTTCCAGGTCACCGCCGCCCGGTTGGCCAGCCGAGGCAGCAGCAGCGCCGCGCCGGTGCCGCTGACCACCTTCGCCTTCGACCTGCTCCGGCTCGACGGCGCGGACCTGCTCGGCGTACCGGCCGAATCCCGGTACGCCGCGCTGGCGGAGCTGGTGCCGTCGACCGGGCCGGTGCGCACCGTGCCCCGGCTGGTGACCGGCGATCCGGAGCAGGCACGGGCCTTCCTGGCCGAGGCGGTGGCGCACGGCCACGAGGGCGTGCTGGCCAAGTCGCTGACCGCGCCGTACCAGGCCGGCCGGCGTGGCGCGGGCTGGCTGAAGGTCAAGCCGGTGCACACCCTGGACCTGGTGGTGCTGGCGGTCGAGTGGGGCAACGGCCGGCGGACGGGCAAGCTGTCCAACATCCATCTCGGCGCGCTCGCCGAGGACGGCGCCGGGTTCGTCATGCTCGGCAAGACGTTCAAGGGCATGACCGACGCCATGCTGGCCTGGCAGACCGAACGGTTCCTCGAGCTGGCGGACGGCCCGACCGACGGTTACGTGGTGCGGCTGCGGCCGGAGCAGGTGGTCGAGATCGCCTTCGACGGGGTGCAGCGGTCCAGCCGCTATCCCGGCGGGGTGGCACTGCGGTTCGCCCGGGTACTGCGCTACCGGGACGACAAGACGGCGGCCGAAGCCGACACGATCGGAACCGTTCGAACATTGCTGGGCTGACGTTCTCGCTACTGCGCCCCGGCAGGTTCCGGCCGAGCAACCAATCGGGACATCACCCGACCGAGAACTTCAGGATGCCCATACTGAACGTCCGCTCGGGAAGCGCCCAGGGCCGGGCCTCGGCGCCGCCCGGAAATTTCTTAGATAGATACAACCGCTTTCAGACTAGATCTGGGCTTTGGCCCGCTTTAGTATTCAGGCCGCCCGGATTCTTGCCACTGCCCAGTGGCAACCCCTCGGCGGTGAGCTGCCGAGGGCGCGAATCCCCTTTCCGGAAGGAAACCCGCCCGTGCGAATCCCCCCGCTGCGCCTGATCGCCCCCGCGATCGGTGCCACCATCGCCTGCGCCTCGCTGGCCCTGCTGCCGGCCGCGAGCGCGGCCACCTCCGCGGCACCCGCCTTCGCCAACGGGGCAGCCACCCCGGGGCTGGCCGCCGCGCACTTCGGCCACATCGGCGGCACCGCCAAGGCCCAGGTCGTGTCCGCCAAGAAGGGCTTCAACATCAACGGCTACAACTGGTCCGGCG
>DASUAC010000555.1:0-9954 GCA_035763985.1 Jatrophihabitans sp.
CCCGGCACCGGTGAGAATGCCGTTCGGCGGCCGCCAGAACCGCGGCCGGACGCCGGCGGCGGACCGGAGCTGGGCACAGGCCCGGTCGAGGTCCGCGGTCACCTGCCAGGGCGTCCGCAGCAGGTGCGGACGATGCAGCCAGCCGTGCACCGCCACCTCGTGCCCCTCGGCCACGATCCGGCCGGCGAGCCCGGCCCGTCCCGGCAGTTGGCTGCCGAGCAGGAAGAAGGTCGCCCGTACGCCGAGCTGATCGAGCCGGTCGAGGAAGGCGGGGGTGCTGGCCGGATCCGGCCCGTCGTCGAAGGTGAGTGCCACATGTGCGCTGCCGGACCGGCCGGACAGCCGGGGCAGCAGCCGGTTGTGCACGGCCGGGATGGTGCCGATGGACGGCAGCAGGTGCGCGCCGGCGGCCGCTCCGGCCAGCGCGATCGCGAGCCGGCCGCCGCTGCGCACCGCCATCGTCCGTGCTCCCGCCTGCCGAATCCGGCTCGTTATGGTATCTGGCGCCCGGCGGACAGAGCTTTCTGATAAGCAGATCACGCAGGCTGTTGCCGGGTGGGTCGGGTCATCCTCGGCCTGCCGACGTTCGGTACGGATGAGATATCAGTAGGGTGGGGCGGTGAGTCGCCGCTGGTCGGGCACTGCGGGAGGTTCGGTGGTCGGAGAGGCAGGATGCGCCGGTCGGCGCCTGCCCGGCGTACTCTCGTCGAACGGTGTCGAGATCCCGGTCGACGGCCTGTTCACCGACATGCGCGACAGCACCCGGCTGGCCGGCGAGCCGGACCGGCTGCGGGACCGGTTCGCCGAGGACGGCTACGTGCTGCTGCGCGGGCTGCTGGACCGCCGCCAGGTCCTGGAGCTCCGCGCCGACTACTTCGCCCGCTTCGATCCCGGGTACCTGGCGCCCGGCAGCCCGCCCGAGGCCGGGGTGTTCTCCGGCACCGCGCCGGCCGCGTTGCCGGAGTACGGCACCGCGGGCCACCCCGCCTACGACATGGTGCGCAGTACGAAGTTCGACACCTTCACCCGGGACCACCGGCTGCTGGCGACCGCCGAGTCGCTGCTCGGCGGGGCGGCCGAGCTGCTGCCCCGCCGGATCCTGCGGCACTTCCACCGCGGCTCCGGCAAGGCGTCCCGGGCGCACATCGACTACGACTACATGGACCAGGGCAGCGACCAGCTGGTGACCGCCTGGATCCCGCTCGGCGACTGCCCGATCGAATGCGGTGGCCTGATCTACCTGGAGGGTTCGCAGCGGGCGCCGGCCGGCAAGCTGGAGCGGCTGCGCGAGCACACCGACCGGCCGGACGACCGGCGGCCGATCAGCAACGACCTCAGCCGGACCGCTCGGGAGCTGGGCGGGCGCTGGCTGTGGACCGACTACCGGGCCGGCGACGTCATCCTGCACTCGCCGTACCTGGTGCATGCCTCGCTGGACAACCTCAGCGACACGATGCGGCTGTCGGCCGATCTCCGGTTCCGCCGGCGCACCGCCGAGCTGGACCGGCGGTGGACCGCGGACTGGTCGGCCGATGACGGCTTCTGAAGCCGCTGGCGCCGAGCGGGTGGCCGAACCGCCCGCCGAGGTGCCCGCCGCCCGGATCGTGTTCAGCGAGTCCGACCGGGCCGAGATCGGCCGGCGGGTGGACGAGATCCTGCGGACCGGTGCGCTCACCCTGGGCGGCAACACCCGGGAGCTGGAGGCGGGATTCGCCGAGGCACACGAGGCCCGCTTCGCCATCGCGGTGAGCAGCGGCACGGCCGCCCTGGAGATCATCCTGCGCAGCCTGGGAGTGGCCGGCCGGGAGGTCATCGTGCCGGCGAACACCTTCGCCGCGACCGCGTTCGCGGTGACCGCCGCCGGTGGCCGGCCGGTGTTCGCCGACGTGTCGGCAACCACCCTGGCGCTCAGCGTCGACACGGTCACCGCCGCGCTCACCGAGCGCACGGCCGCGGTGGTGCTGGTGCACATCGGCGGTTTCATCAGCCCGGAGGTGACCGGGCTGGCCGAGCTCTGCCGGCAGCGTGGCATCGCGCTGGTCGAGGACGCGGCGCACGCGCACGGTTCCCGCCACGCCGGCACGCCGGCCGGATCGTTCGGCGTGGCAGGCTCGTTCTCGTTCTACCCGACCAAGGTGATCACCTGCGGCGAGGGCGGCCTGATCGTCACCGCCGACGAGCGGATCCGCGACGAGGCACTCGGTTACCGGGACCAGGGCAAGGCGGGTTTCCTCAACAACCTGCACACCCGGCAGGGCTACGCCTGGCGGATGAGCGAGCTGCACGCGGCGGTCGCGCTGGTGCACCTGCGCCGGTTGCCGGAGTTCCTGGCCGTACGCCGGCGGGTGGCCGCCCGCTACCACGAAGCGCTGGCCGGGCTGCCCGGGTTGACGCCGGTCACCCCGCCGCCGGAGTCGTACTCCAACTACTACAAGTACGTCGCGTTGCTGGCGGCCGGCATCGACCGGGCGCAGCTCAAGGCCGAGCTGAGGCAACGTTTCGGGATCGCGCTCGCCGGCGAGGTGTACGAGACCCCGCTGCACCAGCAGCCGGTGTTCGCCGAGCTGGCGAACGGACCGTTGCCGGTGGCCGAGGACGTCTGCGCGCGGCATGTCTGCCTGCCGGTGCATTCGGACATGACCGACGCCGAGGTCGATCGGGTGCTGGCCGCGCTCGGCACCGTCCTCGGCGAGCGCGCCGGGGCGACGCCGTGACCGCAGGCGAGGCCGTACCAGCCCAGGCGACGCCGTGACCGCCGTGGCGATGACCGCCGGGGCGACGCCGTGACCGCCGACGAGGCCGTACCAGCCAGGCAGGCGCTGCTGCTGTCCGGTTCGCTCGGCCTCGGGCACGACGTGATGGCCGAGGCCTGCGCGGTGTCGCTGCACGCCCGGGGCTGGCAGACCGAGACCATGGACAGCCTGCGGTTGATGGGCAACGCGGCGGGCGGTATGGGGGAGCGGGCATTCCGGGCGTTGCTGGCGACACCCGGGCTGTACGACGCGTTCCACTTCGAGCAGCTGCGGCCGGGTGGCCGGCTGTGCCGGTCGGCCGAGCGCGCCTCGTCCAAGCGGGCGGTCCCCGCGCTGCGGGCCGAGCTGACCCGCCGGCCGGTCGAGCTGCTGATCTCGGTGTTCGCGACCGGCGCGGCGGCGGCCAGCCGGCTGAAGGCCGAGCTGCCCGGCCTGACCACCGCGGTGTTCTGCACCGATGTCTGCCCGCACCGGTTGTGGGTGCACGACAACACCGACCTGTACCTGGTCACCTCCGAGACGGCCCGCCGCTTCGTCTGGCGCTTCCATCCCGGCGCCCGGGCCGCGGTGGTGCCCACGCCGGTACGTCCGCAGTTCTACGACGCGCCGCTGCAGGCCGACGCCCGGGACGAACTCGGCATTCCGGTGGACGCGCCGTGCGTACTGCTGATGGCCGGCTCCTGGGGGATCAAGCAGCTGGTGTCGCTGGCCGAGGAGCTTGCCGCGGCCGGCATCTACACCCTCGCCGTGGCCGGCCGCAACGTCGCGGTGGAACGTGCGCTGACGGCCAGCCGGGCCCGGCACGATCGGCTGGTGCCGTTCGGGTTCACCGACCGCATCCCCACCCTGATGGCGGCCGCGGACGTGGTGATCACCTCCTCCGGCGACACCTGCAGCGAGGCCAGGGTGATCGGCCGGCACCTGCTGCTGCTCGACGTGGTGCCCGGGCACGGCCGGGAGAACCTGCAGCAGGAGCTGGAGCGTGGCTCGGCCGATGTGGCACCCGCCGAACCCGGCCGGTTCCGCCGTTCGGTGCTGGCCTGCCTGGATCAGGTGAAGCCGCCCACCGCGCGCATCGCCCGGACGCCGGCCGACTGGGAGCGGGCGTTCGAGGCCGCGCTGGTGGAGATTGGCCTTGCCGACACGGCAATAACGCCTTGACCAGGGCATCGACGTCTTGACCCACGCTGCTGACATCTTCAGCCAGCCGGCGTTGACCGGAAACCTGCACACCCTGGCCGGTGATTTTGCCGTCGGGGTGGCAGCGGCCCTCGGCGCCGCGGTGCTGTACGGCAGCGCACCGCTCGCCCAGGCGATCGCCTCCCGCCGTACGCCGGGCGGCGGCATCGGGCTGACGCTGCTGGCCCGGGTGGTCCGGCAGCCGATCTGGTTGCTCGGGCTGAGCCTGGAGATCCTCGGATTCCTGTTGGAGGCGTTGGCCTTCTCGGCCGCGCCGGCGACGCTGGTGGCCCCGATCGTGGCCTGCGACATGCTGGTCTATGTGCTGGCCGGGCCGACCGTGCTGGGCACCCGGCTGTCCCGGCGCGGGCTCACCGGGGCCGGCGCGATGCTTGTCGCGGTGGGCCTGCTGGCCTTCACGTTCAGTTCCGAGTCCACGCTGGGCGACCCGGCGGACAACGTGGAGCTGTTGGCCTTCCTGCTCGGCAGCCTGGCGGTGGGCGGGCTGGCGGCGCTGACGGGCAGTCGGCTGCTGGCCGCCGGCCGCCGGTCGGCAGCCGCCGCGGTGTTCAGCGCCGCGGCCGGTGTCGCCTACGGCCTGGCCACCATGTGCACCCGGCAGGTGGGTCGTACCTTCTCCTTCCACCAGCCGTGGCAGTTGTTCACCACGATGACCCCGTACGCGCTGGCCGGTTGTTCGCTGCTGGGCATCACGCTGTCCCAGCGGGCATTGCAGACCAACCCGATCACCGCCTTTCCGCTGATCAGTTCGACGGCCGCGTTCATGCCGGTGATCCTCGGTGCGACCCTGTTCGACGAGCCGGTGCCGGGCGGTGCCCTGCGGACGGTGTTCGTGGTCGCCCTGGTGCTGCTGGCCAGCGGGGTGGCGCTGATCGCCCAGGACCGGTCGGTCGCCGAGGCGGCCGCCCACTAGCGTGCGGGCTCAGGTCCGGCTGCGGCGGCGGTTGCGCGCGGCCTCGATCGCTATCGGCAGCAACGAGATCGCCACGATGACGGCGATGATCGGCAGCAGGTAGTGGTCGATGTTGTGGATGCTCGAACCGAGCCAGTAGCCGGCCAGCGTGACCCCGACCGACCACACGACGCCGCCGGCCACCTGCCAGATGGTGAAGGTGCGGGCGGGCACGCCGATCACGCCGGCCAGCGGGTTGAGCACGGTACGTACGATCGGGACGAACCGGGCCAGCACCACGGCGCGCGCGTGCCCGTACCGGGCCAGGTATTCGCCGGCGCGTTCGCGTCCCTCCATGAGTCTCGGCCGGGTGCTGGGGCCGAAGAAGGCCGGACCGGCCCGCCGGCCGAGCAGGTAGCCGGTCTGGGCGCCCAGGCAGGCTCCGATCACGGCCGCGACCAGCACCCAGCCGAGCGAGAGGTGCAGCGTCTCGGAGGCGGGCGCTGCCGACAGCACACCGGCGGTGAACAGCAGCGAATCACCGGGCAGGAAGAAGCCGATCAGCAGCCCGGTCTCGGCGAACAGCACCACGCCGACCCCGGTCGGGCCGAACGAGGACAGCAGCGAATGTGGACTCAGTATGTTCACCGCTAGCGCTGCGCTCACCCAGCCACCCTTCCATGCTGCCTTGGGGTTCCGAGACTACCCGGGCCGGTGGTCAGAGCTTGCGGACCAGTCGCTCCACCATGGTCACGTTGCGCGCGGTGGTGGGATTGTCGGGCAGTGCCCGTTTCCAGGTCTTGCCGTCCAGGCTGGTGTTGATCGAGCGGTCGCGGATCAGCCAGTGCAGATCGCGTCCGACCAGCACGACCTCGTCCTGCTCGTTCGACAACGCCTCGGCCGCCTGCTGCTCGGCGCGGCTCAGCGGCCGCAGCGGCAGCAGCACGAAGTGGGTATGGCCCGTCGCGATGGTGCCGAACGGCTTCTCGGCCGCCAGCGTGCGCACCTGGGCCGCGGTGCGCACGAAGGTGGTGATCTCGAAGCCGTACTGCTCCTCCAACGCGGCCCGGATCCGCTTCTCCAGCGCGGCTGTCCGGCCGGTCGAGGTGAACAGCAGGTTGCCGCTGTTGACGAAACTGGAAACCTCGGTCAGGCCGAGCTGTGCCAGTACGTCGCAGGCGGTGGCCATGTCCACCCGGCGGTTGCCGAGGTTCACCGCGCGCAGGAAGGCAACGTAGCGAGCCACGCGGGCAATTCGATCACACCGGGGCGCGAGGCGCTGCTAGGACAGCTCGTCCAGCGGGACGTCGACCGCCGCGGTGAGATCGCCGCCGGTGGCGCCGGTGTTCACCACGCCGGCGCCCTCGATGAGCGCGATGGTCGCCCCGTCCGCGGCATGCGGGCAGTGCCGGACCCCGCGCGACACCACGTAGAGATCCCCGGGGCGCAGTTCGACGGTGCTGATCAGGTCGGTCGCGGGGTCCCGGACCTCGAGGTCGACCCGGCCGTCCAGGCAGAGGAATGCCTCGTCGGTGTCGGGGTGATCGTGCCAGACGAAGTCACCGGAGATGCGGACCACCTTGACCAGTACGTCGTTGACCCGGGCCGCCACCCGGGGCAGCCACAGCTCGGCCAGCCCGGCGGCTGCCTGTGCCAGGTTCACCGGACGCACCCGGACGATCGGGTCGCTGGTATCCATTCGGCCAACCTAAGCGGAGTTCGCGCTGCTGGCTAGACGACGACCCGGGCCGTGCCGTGAATCGCCTGCTGCAGGTACTCCGACAACGGTCCGGGTTCGCCGGCGTCGGCCAGCAGGGTGCCGAGCAGGAACCCGGCGGTGAGGTCGTGCCACAGCTTGGCCCGGCGCAGCATGGCATGTCCCTCGCCGCGGACGGTGACGTAGCTCGCGGCGATGCCGGCGGCGCGCAACTGCTCGGTGAACCGGCCGGTGGCGGCGGCGGAGGTCATCCGGTCGTGGTCACCGTGGGCGAGCAGCACCCGCCGGCCGGCCAGTTGGTCGGCCGGCTCGCCGGGTGGCAGCCAGGGCGCCAGGCCGACCACGCTGCGTACCTGCCGGTGCCCGGCGGCCCGCAGCGCGGTACGTCCGCCCATCGAATGGCCGACCAGGCCGATCGGCCGGTCGGGGTAGCGTTCGGCCAGCTGCGCCAGCGCCCAGCTCGCGTCGGCAACCGGTGACATCATCGTGCCGTTCCAGCCGCGCACGCCGAACCGCAGCCGCAGCACGGCCAGCCGGCCGTCCGCGGCGAGCCGCCTGGCGAACGGCACCATCCGCAGCACCGCCAGTTGGTTGCCGCGCACCGGTTCCATGCTGCGGTCCCGGCCGCCGTGCAGCACCAGCGCCACCGCCTGCACCTCGTTGCCGGCTCTCGGCTGGGCCACCGTGATCAGCTGTCGCCGAGGTTCTGTCATACGAGCACGGTATTCGCTGGTGCTCGCGCCGGGTCAGGCCGACCAGCCGTTGAGGTCCACGATCAGCGTGATCGGTGCGCTGCTGTTGTTGCGGATCCGGACGATCCCGGATTCCGGCCCGGCACCGACCTTGGCCATCAGCATCCGCTGCCTGTTCTGGCCGGCGGTGAAGCTGACGGTGGCCGCGCCGTCCCAGGCCGTGTCGGCCGGCCAGACCGAGATCGAGCCGTCCGTGCTCGGGTTGAGCACCGTCACGTTGATCGAACCCGCGCTGACGCCGTTCGGGGCCTGGCCCCAATTGAGGGCGGTCTGCAGGACGTCGACGTCCACCGTGCCGCCCGCCGGCACGGGTGCGGAGCCGGTCGCGCGGCTGTCGTAGGCGCGGGCGTAGGAGTCGTCGGCGAAGAACGTCTGATTGCCGTCCTGGGTGATTCCGGTGTAGTAGCCGACCACGTCGGCGATCAGCTGGACGGCCGCGCCGCTGTTGTTGCGCACCGGCAGCGCGCCGCCGCTGTCCAGGCCCATCAGCAACTGGCTCTGTTCGGTCTGCCCGGCCGCGAAGCTGATGCTGGGGGTATTCCTGGCCAGGTTGTCCGTCCCCACCGTCAGCGATCCTGATTTGCTCGGCGACAGCACGGTGAAGTTAACGACCGCGGCCATGCCGCCGGGAGAGCTGCCAGCGGCCGGGATGCCGGCGTAGCCGGCCACCTGGATGGTGCGGGTCTGGCCGGCGCCCACCGGCTGGCCGGTGCGGGTGTCCAGCAGCCGGGTCGGCGTCATCGGTTGATACAGACCGTAGCTGTCGCCGGGTGCGGCCTCGGCGTGGTAGCCCACGACGTCCACGATCAGGTCGATGGCGGCGCCGGCGTTGTTGCGGATGCCGATGTACTGGCCGGCGACGATCGGGACCGTCTCGAAGTTCTGCACGGTATGCCCGGCCTGGAAGCTCATCGTCGCGCCGGAGAAGTTCGTCCACAGCGCGTATACCGACAGGGAGCCCGAGACGGCCGGGTTCAGCACGGTCAGGTTCACCGAGACGGCCACCACGCCGGAGGCCGGCACCTCGCCCAGCCCGGTGACCTGGACCGAGATGTCGGAACCGGCCGGAATCTTGCCGTAGCTGCGGGTGTCCAGCGCGCGTACCCGGGTCACCGGCTGGTACAGCCCGGGCGAATTGACGGCCGCCGCGGGTGCCGCGGCAGCCCGGTCCGGCTGGGTGAGGCCACCCGAGACGATCACGAGTGGCACGGTCAGCACAGCGGCGAGGGCCGCCACGATCGGTCGCATCGCAACCTCCATCGCCGGCGGCGTGCATCGCCGCCGCAGGCGCCACAGGGTAGGGCACCAACCGTCGTCCTGTACAGGAACCTTTCGATTTATAGACAGATTTGGACGACCCGTGGCATTCGACACGGCCGCTATCCCGGCCGTCGGCGGGGCATGCCGCATGATCGAGGCATGACGGGTACGGCTGCCGGCGGTGCCGCGTGACCGGCGGGGCGTTGCTGCGGTGGCGACCGGCGCGGTCCGGCGGCCCGGTGCCGCGGGTGACCGGCGTGCTGCTGTCGCTGTGGCGGGCCGCCGCGTTGTTCCGGATCTGTGCGGTCGGGTTCTGCGTGTACCTGATCGTCCGCTGGCTGGGCCTGTACGCCGAGCCCGCGGTGGCGTTCGGGGTCGCGCTCGCGATGGTGGCGGTGACCGGCGTGGTAGCGGTGCTGGCCGTCACCGGCCGGGCGCACCGGGCCGGTTTCGTGCTGGCCGATGCGGTGGTCTGCCTCGGGCTGACGGCGCTCACCCGGCTGGCGCAGCGGCCGGGCCAGTTCCACGGCGGCATGCCGACGCTGACCTCGGTGTGGGCGGCCGGCCCGGTGATCGAGGTCGGACTGCTGCTCGGCGGTGCGGCGGGGGTGCTGGCCGGCCTGGCGCAGTTCGGGGCCAGCGTGTTCGTGCGGGACGGCTACGACGGGCGGACGCTGGCCAACGGCGTGCTGCTGGTGCTGGTCGGCGGCATCGCCGGCTACCTGGCGAGGCTGACCGTACGGGCGGAACGGGACCGGGCCGCGGCCGCGGCCGAGCGTGCCCGGCTGGCGGAGCGGGATCGACTCACCCGCTCGATCCACGACGGTGTGTTGCAGGTGCTGGGCCTGGTGCATCGCCGCGGTGTCGCGGCCGGCGGCGAATGGGCCGAGCTGGCGGTCGAAGCGGCCGCGCAGGAAGCGGCATTGCGGGCGCTGATCACCAGCCAGGCACTGCCGCCGACCCGGAACGGCCGGCGGAACATCGCCGCCGAGCTGGTTGCGCTGCGTTCGGAGCGGGTGGTCGTCTCGGTGCCGGACGGCCCGGTGCTGCTGGCGGCACCGGTCGCGGCCGAGCTGATGGACGCGGTGGCCGAGGCGGTACGCAATGTCGGGACGCATGCCGGTGACGGCGCGCGGGCCTGGGTGTTCCTGGAGGAGCTGGCCGGTCAGGTCGCGGTGACCGTCCGGGACGACGGAGCCGGCATCCGGCCCGGCCGGCTGGACCAGGCCGCCGCCGAGGGACGGCTGGGAGTGGCCTCCTCGATCCGGGGACGGATCGCGGAACTGGGCGGCACCGCGCGGATCCACTCCGCGGTCGGGGAGGGCACCGAGGTCGAGATCACCGTTCCGATCGCGGAGGATTTCCCACGATGAGTGAGCA
>DASUAC010000556.1:0-9792 GCA_035763985.1 Jatrophihabitans sp.
GTGCGGTGATCGGCCCGAAGGGTGCGATGATCAACTCGATCCAGGACGACACGGGCGCGCAGATCACGATCGAGGACGACGGCACGATCTACGTCGGTGCCGCCGACGGCCCGTCCGCCCAGGCTGCGGTCGACCGCATCAACGCGATCGCCAACCCGCAGATGCCCAAGGTCGGCGAGCGGTTCCTGGGCACCGTGGTCAAGACCGCGCAGTTCGGCGCCTTCGTCTCGCTGGTGCCGGGCAAGGACGGCCTGGTGCACATCTCCAAGCTGGGCAACGGCAAGCGGATCGGCAAGGTCGAGGACGTGGTGAACGTCGGCGACAAGCTGCAGGTGGAGATCACCGAGATCGACCAGCGCGGCAAGATCAGCCTGGTCCCGGTCCGCGACGATGCTCCGGCCACCGAGACCGCCGAGGCAGCCCCGGCCGCCGCCGACTCGGCCGACGCGGAGTAATCAGCACACAGTAGGACGCCGAACGGGGCGGGGGAGTGAATCCCCCGCCCCGTTCGCTTGTCGGCACGCTTTCCGGGCACGCGGCCGGACTACCGCCAGGTGTCGTTCAGGGTCAGCGTGGAGCCGCTGCCGGTGTTGGCCGTCCGGTTGGACGAACCCTCCCAGGTGACCGAGCCGTCCGGGTTCTTCTTGATGTACTTGTACTGGATGGCGGTGTTCTTCGGCAGCCACACCGTGGTGGACCAGATCGGGTAGCCGCCCGAGGACAGCGCGGTGCTCAGGTTCGGGTTCCACGCGCCGAGCAGCGTGTTGTCGCCGACCAGGTAGACGTTCTGGCCGTACGACGTGGTGGCGTTCTCGTTGAAGGTGACCGCCACCGCCGTGCTGGTCGAAGCCGTCGAGTCGAGGTCGAAGGCGACCGCGCCCTGCGCCGGCACCGTGATGGTGGCGTTGTGCGAGCCGTCCACGGTGACCAGCGGGCCGCTGCAGTTGCTGCCGGACGGCGTCCCGTGGATCACGTCGCAGTACGTCCCGGCCGCCATCCCGGTGTAGAAGGTGCGGGTCACCGAGGCGTAGGTGTTGTTGATCGCCACGAAGCCGGCCGAGCCGCGGCTGAACGCGATCACGTTGCTGCCGTCGCTCCACCAGTTGGCGACCGACTGGCCGGCCACCGCGTTGTGCCAGCCGACCATGCCGGTGATGGCCTGCTGCCGGTCCTCGCACAGCCAGGTGCCGATGCTGCCGCAGTCGGTGGCGGTGACGAAGCCGTTGCCGTCGGCCGGTGGGGATTGGTCGTTGCTGGAAAAGGTGAAACTCGAGTACACCTGCGGCTGGCCGTACCCCCAGGCGAGGGAGAAGATGTTGGCCAGCTGGTAGACGCTGCCGTTCTTGTAGTTCAGCGTGGAGCCGTTGCGGTCGGTGTCGTGGTTGTCGACGAAGGTGACCGAGGACGCGCTCGGCTCCATTCCCCAGGACTGGCCGAACGTCTGCAGGTTGGCGATGCTGCCTTGGAACTGTTCTTTGAGCTTCTGGCCGTAGACGAACTCCAGCACCTTGCCGGTGCCCTCGTAGGCCGGCGGGTTCACCGCGCCGCCCGGCATCACCTCCTGGTAGAGCAGCACCGACTTGGTCAGCTGGGATTTGATCGCGGCGATGTCGTTGTCGTTGATGTGCTTGGCGGCGTCCAGCCGGAAGCCGTCCACGCCGAGGCTGATCAGGTCGTTCAGGTAGCCGGCCAGCTTGCTGCGCACCCAACTGCTCTCGGTACGCAGGTCGGCCAGTTCCTCCAGCTCGCATTCCTGCACGTCGGTCTGGTTGTTGTAGTCGTGGATCTGGCCGTCGGAGTTGGGGCAGTCGGCGGGGTAGTGGTGGAAGTCCTGGCTTCCGTACAGCCCGGGGTAGGTGTACTTGTCGGTGAACGTGGTGCCGGCGTAACCGACCCTGCTGCTGCCCTGGCCGGTCATGTGGTTGAGCACCGCGTCGGCGTACACCTTCACCCCGGCGTTGTGGCAGGCCGTGACCATTGCGGCGAAGGCGGTGCGGTTACCCATCCGGCTGCTGATCTGGTAGCTGACCGGCTGGTAGACCTCCCACCACGGATGGGCCGGGCTGTTGCTGGGCAGGCTCACCGACTCCTCCGGCGGCGCCACCTGCACGCCGCCGTAGCCGGCCGGGCCGAGCACGTTGGTGCATTCGCCGGCGATCGAGTTCCAGTTCCACTCGAAGAGGTTGGCGATCACGTCACCGCGCGGTGGGGTGACCGCGGCGGCGGCCCGGGGCAGCCGGGCGGGGTTGGCGGCCAGGCACAGCGCGGCGATCAGGGTGAGCACGGCAACGACTGCCGTGCGTGGACGGATGCGAACTCGCCGCATGGGCACTCCTCGGGGATAAAGAACTTGCGGTGACTGCACAGTCGCCGACTAACGGCTGAAGTCATCCTTTATCAGCGGCGCGGACGCCGTCAACAAGTCCGGCCCTTCTCCGGTTTCCCCGCGGAATTTGGGACAATGCTCCGGTGGAGATCTCGGCGAAGAGCGACTATGCGGTACGAGCGCTGCTGGTGCTGGCCGAGCACGCACCGGCGCTGGTCAAGATCGACGTGGTGATCGGTGAGCAGCAACTGCCGCGCAAGTTCGTCGAGTCGATCCTCGGTGATCTCCGGCGGGCCGGCATCGTGCGTTCCATGCGCGGCGCCGAGGGCGGGTACGCACTGGCCCGGCCGGCCAGTGAGATCTCGATCGGCGCGGTGATCCGCGCGGTGGACGGCCCGCTGGCCGAGGTACGCGGGTTGCGTCCGGACGAGATGAACTACTCCGGGCTGGCCCAGCACCTGCCCGGGCTGTGGGTCGCGGTCCGGGCCAGCCTGCGCCGGGTGCTGGACGAGACCTCGCTGCAGCAACTGCTGACCGGCAAGCTGCCGGCACACGTGCGCAGGATGGTGGACGACCCGCAGTCCTGGACCCGCCGGGCGTTGTAGCGAGGCGACAGCGAGGGAGCATCGCAGGAGCGAAGCGAGGAGGAGCGGACTGAGCGCGGAGCCGAGCAGGAGGGGTAGCGAGGCGACAGCGGTAGCGAACGCCCGGGCCGAGCAGCTGGATGGGATGGCGACACGATGGAACTCGAACTGGTCACCGGTGACATCACCGAGCAACGGGTGGACGCGATCGTCAATGCGGCCAACTCCAGCCTGCTCGGTGGCGGCGGGGTGGACGGCGCGATCCACCGCCGGGGCGGGCCGGAGATCCTGGCCGCCTGTCGGGCGTTGCGCGCCGAGGCGTACCCGGACGGGTTGCCGGCCGGCCAGGCGGTGGCCACCGTCGCCGGCCGGCTGCCGGCTCGCTGGGTGATCCACACGGTCGGGCCGGTCTACTCGGCGGCGGAGGACCGCAGCGACACGCTGCGCTCCTGTTACGTCGAGTCGCTGCGGGTGGCCGCAGAGCTCGGCGTGGCCAGCATCGCGTTCCCGCTGATCTCGGCCGGCGTGTACCGGTGGCCGGCCGAGCAGGCGATCGGCATCGCCGCCGAAGTGATCACCGGCACCGAGCAGCCAGGCCTGGCGCGACTGGTGCTGTTCGCCCCGGAGACGGCGGCGTTGGCTCGGCGGCTGCTGGCCAGGGGATGAGGCCGAATAGGCTGAGCCGATGAGTGCCCGAGCGACCACCCGTACCCTGCCGGCTTCCGGCGGCGGTGTCATCCGGCGGACCGTGCTGCCCGGCGGCCTGCGCATCGTCACCGAGGCGATGCCCGGCGTCCGGTCGGCCAGCGTCGGCGTCTGGGTCGGCATCGGCTCCCGGGACGAGCAGCCCTCGGTGGCCGGCACCAGCCATTTCCTGGAGCATCTGCTGTTCAAGGGCACCCGCCACCGGTCCGGGCTGGAGATCGCGACCGCGATGGACGCGGTGGGCGGTGAGTTCAACGCCTTCACCGAGAAGGAGCACACCTGCTTCTACGCCACCGTGCTCGACCGGGAACTGCCGCTGGCGGTGGAGATCATCGCCGACGTGGTGCTGAACGCGACGATCGCGGCGGCCGACGTGGACACCGAACGCACCGTCGTGCTGGAAGAGATCCTGATGCGCGACGACGACCCGTCCGACTTGGTGCACGACGAGTTCGCGCTCGCGCTGTTCGGCGACAGCGCGCTCGGCCGGCCGATCCTGGGCACCGAGGAGTCGATCAACCGGCTGAGCCGGACCCAGATCCACGGCTACTACGCCCGCCGCTACAAGCCGGCCGAGATGGTGGTGTCGGTGGCCGGCAACATCGACCACGCGGCGGTGGTCGGGCTGGTCCGCAAGGCCTTCGACGGCCGGCTGGACGCCAGCGGCGGCGGCAAGCTGCGGCCGGACCGGCGCCAGCACACCAGCCCGGTACGGCCGGTACGGGTGGTCGGCGACGACACCGAGCAGGCCAACATCGTGCTCGGCGGCATGGGGCTGTCCCGGTTCGACGAGCGCCGGTTCTGCCTGGGCGTGCTGTCCACCGCGATCGGCGGAGGCACCTCGTCCCGGCTGTTCCAGCAGATCCGGGAGCAGCGTGGGCTGGCCTACTCCACCTACTCGTTCACCTCCTCCTACGCCGGGGACGGGGTGTTCGGCATGTACGCCGGCTGCCAGCCGGGCAAGGCCGACGAGGTGGTCTCGATCATGGCGGCGGTGCTGGACTCGATCGCCCGGGACGGCCTGGCCGCCGAGGAGGTGGAGCGGGGCAAGGGTCAGCTGGCCGGCGCCATGGTGCTGGGCCTGGAGGACTCCGGTTCCCGGATGAGCAGGATCGGCAAGGCCGAACTCAGCTTCGGCGACGTGCTCGGGCTGGACGACCTGCTCGGCCTGATCGACGCGGTGACTCCGGACGGCGTGAACGAGCTGGCCGCCGAGCTGGCCGGCCAGCCGCGTTGCCTGACCGTGGTCGGCCCGTTCGGCGAACATGACTTCGACGCGGCGGTGTGAGGCGTGACCACTTCTGACGAGCAGCTGCCGGTGGCGGTGCTGGGCGCCCGCGGCCGGATGGGCCGGCAGGTCTGCCAGGCGGTGGACGAGGCTCCCGACCTGCGGCTGGTCGCCGCGCTGGACCTCGGCGATCCGCTGACCGGGCTGGCCGACGCCGAGGTAGTGGTGGACTTCACCCATCCGGACGCGGTGATGGACAACCTGCAGGTGATGCTCGGCCAGGGCCGGCACGCCGTGGTCGGCACCACCGGGTTCACCGCCGAACGGCTGGACACGGTGCGCGAATGGCTTGCCGGCAAGCCGGATCTGGGTACGGTCATCGCGCCCAACTTCGGCATCGGCGCGGTGCTGTCGATGCGGTTCGCCCAGCTCGCGGCGGCCTATTTCACCTCGGCCGAGGTGATCGAGCTGCACCACCCGGGCAAGGCGGACGCCCCGTCCGGCACCGCGATCCGGACCGCGCAGCTGATCGCCGAGAGCCGGCGGGCGGCCGGGCTCGGCGCATCGCCGGACGCGACGTCGACCGGGCTGGCCGGTGCGCGGGGGGCCGAGGTGGACGGCGTCCGGGTGCACGCGGTGCGCTCGGCGGGGCTGGTGGCCCACCAGGAGATCCTGTTCGGCGGACACGGCGAGACCCTCACCATCCGGCACGATTCGCTGGACCGGTCATCGTTCATGCCGGGGGTGTTGCTGGCGGTACGCGAGGTGGTCCGCCGGCCGGGGCTGACCGTGGGCCTGGACCCGCTACTCGGGCTGTGACTAGGCCTGGCCCTTGCGGGCCACCGGCAGGTCGGACGGTCCGACGTGCTTGTCCAGCCAGTCGATCAGCGGCCGCATCGAGCGCCAGGCCTTGACCAGCTCGGTTTTCGCCCGCGGTGTCTGCAGCCAGTCCGGGCAGCCGAACTCCCGGGTGGCGTAGAGCGACTTGTGCCGCAGCAGTTCGGCGCGCGGGTGGTCCTTCGGGTAGCCGGACGGCACCCGGGTGAGCACGTCCCCGTTGATCCGCAGCTTCGCCCGCTCCGCACCGGCGATCGCCTGTGCCAGTGCCTCGCCCGGCAGGTCGTCGGCCACCGCCCGGCGGAACCGGTCGACCTGGTCGGAGGCCATCTCGTAGATGCCGCCGCTGGCGTACATGCCGCCCGCCGAGATCTGCAGATAACGCCGGGTCTCGGCGAAGTAGACGCCCTGGTGGTCCTTGTACGGCGTCTTGTCCTTGGCGAACCGGACGTCCCGGTACGGCCGGAACAGCTTGGCCGGACCGAACTCGCGTTCCAGTTCGGTGGCCAGTTCCAGCAGCGGCGCCTTCACCTGCTCGTCGTAGATGTGCTTGTGCGCGGTCCAGAACGTCTTGGAGTTGTCGGCCGCCAGATCCTCGTAGAAGTCCAGTGCGGTGAAGGAGATTCCGGAGAACGCCATCGTTCATGCTTCCTGTTCGACCAGCGCGGCATGCAGCCGCAACTCAGCGACGGTACCTGCCCCGGTGTCCAGGCTGCGCTGCAGGCCGTCCGGTGCCCAGCCGGCGGATCGGTAGAACTCCAGCGACGCGGTGTCGGCCACCGGCACCCAGGCCACCAGCCGGCGTACCCCGCCGGCCCGGGCGATGTCGCTGACCGCGGCCAGCAGCCGGGAGCCGTGCCCGCGCCGTCCCCAGCGCGGCTCCACCAGCAGGGTGCTGATCGCCGCGCTGTGCTCCGGATCCGGATCGTCCGGCTGCCGGTCGGCGTCCGGGCCGAAGGCGGCGAAGCCCACCCGGTGCTCGCCCTCCAGCGCGATCAGCACGTGATGGGCCGGGGACGGCGGCCGGGCGATCGCGGCCTGCCAGCTGGCGGCGAACCGGTCGGCGTCCAGGCTGACCAGCACCTCGGCGGGCAGCACCTTGCCGTAGGCCAGTTGCCAGGTGTCGTTCTGCAGCCGGCCGATCTCGGCCGCGTCCTGCACGGTCGCCGGCCGCACGCTCACATCCGCCACAGCTGCCGAGCCTACGGCGCGGCGCGGACCTGGGCCTACGGCGCGGCGCGGACCTGGGCCTACGGCCCGGTGAGGACTGGGCCTACGGCGATCCGGCCTACGAGTCGCTGCCGGCGGCTTCCCGGCTTCGCCGGCGCCGGTGCACCAGGTAGGCCACCCCGATCAGCACCGCCAGCGCCGCCAGCGGCCCCCAGGTGAGGTACTTCTCGATCTGGTTGAGCGCCGAGGCGAACGCCCAGCCGACCAGGATGCAGCCGCTGCCCCAGAGAATGCCGCCGAGGGCGTTGTAGAACAGGAACGTCCGGTAGCGCATGCCGCTCATGCCCGCCATGGACGGCGTCAGCGCCCGCAGCAGCGCGGTCAGCCGGCCGAGGAACACCGCCTTGCCGCCGTGCCGGTGCAGGAACCGGTCCACGGTCGACCAGCGGTGCTCACCGACCCAGCGGCCGAGCCTGGCCTGCCGCAGGCCGGGGCCGAACTTACGGCCGAACTCGTAGCCCACCGAGTCGCCGGCGACGGCCGCCCCGATCGCGAGCGGAATCATCACCACCAGGTCGAGCACGCCCTCGTGGCAGAAGTAGCCGGCCACCAGCAGTGCCGCCTCGCCCGGCAGCACTATGCCGATCAGGATCGCCGCCTCGGCGAACGCGCAGAAGGCCGAAATCAGATACAGCCAGGCACCCACGTGTTCGCCCAGATGTTTCAGGAATTCGGTCACCAGGGCATCGTCCCATGTCGCGGCGACGGACAGCGGCCACGGCGGCCTGCGGTGACCGGGCCGGATCGGCCGGTTCCGCGGACTTCGGAGTGATCGCTGTCGGTGGTACGTGATGCAATGTCGCTGTGTCCGAGATGCAGCTGACCGCGGCCGCCGCGCGCCGGATCGCGCTGGCCGCCCAGGGTTTCGGCCGGCCGCGCCCGGCCGGTCCGATCACCGCCCGGCACATCCGCCGGGTGGTCGACACGATGGGCCTGCTGCAGCTGGACTCGGTGAACGTGCTGAGCCGGTCGCACTACCTGCCGGTGTTCTCCCGGCTGGGTCCCTATCCACGCGAGATCCTGGACCGGCTGACCGCACACACCGCCGGCCGGTTCAGCCGCGAGTACGTCGAGTACTGGGCGCACGAGGCGTCGCTGGTCCCGCTGAGCACCCACCCGCTGTTGCGTTGGCGGATGGCCCGGGCCGGTGACGAGGCCTGGGGCCACATCCGCCGGCTCGCCGCCGAACGACCAGGGCTGCTGGACGAGGTCCGGCGCCGGGTCAAGCTGGACGGGCCGCTGCGCAGCGGTGAGCTCGGCATCGAACGGGCGCCCCGGCAGCCGGGCCAGATGTGGAACTGGCACGACGGCAAGATCGCGCTGGAGTACCTGTTCTGGGCCGGCGAGCTGGGCGCCGCCCGGCGGGTCAACTTCGAGCGGCATTACGACCTGATCGAACGGATACTGCCGCCGGAGATCCTGGCTGCACCCACCCCGAGCGTGCCGGACGCGCACCGTGAGCTGATCCGGATCGCCGCCCGGGCCTACGGGGTGGCCACCGAACCGGATCTGCGCGATTACTTCCGGCTGCCCGCCCAGTCCTCGGTACAGCGGGTGGCCGAGCTGGTCGAGGCGGGGGAGTTGCTGCCGGTGACCGTCCGCGGCTGGAAGGCGCCGGCGTACCTGTGGCCGGAAGCCCGCCGGCCGCGCAAGCTGGACGCCCGTGCGCTGCTCAGCCCGTTCGACCCGGTGGTCTGGTTCCGGCACCGGGCGCTGCGGCTGTTCAACTTCCACTACCGGATCAGCATCTACACCCCGGCGGCCCAGCGGGTGCACGGCTACTACGTGCTGCCGTTCCTGCTGGGCGACAGCCTGGTCGGCCGGGTGGATCTGAAGGCGGACCGGAAGGCCGGTGTGCTGCGGGTGCAGTCGGCCTGGGCCGAGCCGGAGGTGGACCAGCCACTGGTGGCGGGGCAGCTGGCCGAGCAACTGGCCGAGCTGGCCGGCTGGCTGGAACTGGGCGACATCGTGGTCAGTGGCGCCGGCGACCTGGCGCCGGCGCTCGCCCGCAGCATCGGCTGAGTCCCGGCCCGGCCGACCGCAGCCCGCCGGACCCAGCCGCGACGGATCTAGCCGCGACGGACCGAGCCGGACGGACCCAGCCGGACGGCCCTGCGGACGGCGACGGAGCTAGCCGGCGACGGTGGCCGCTCGGCGCACGGTCACGTCCCCGGAGCCGGTACGTGCCCGGATCGTGATCGCCTCGCCGACCGGCGCCGAATCCTGCACCGGCATCTCGGTGTTCAGCCGTCCGCTGCCGGTGGCCACGTCCAGCCGGGCCGGCTGCCCCGGGCGCAGCCCGATGGTGACCGGTCCGGAACTGCTGGCGACATCGACGTCCTGCTCGGCTGCCTCGATTACGGTGCTGCCGGAGCCGGACCGGACCCGGACGCTGCCGTGCGCAACGCCGATGGCAACCTCGCCGCTGCCCACCGCCACCGAGAGGGCGCCGCCGACCTCGCCGATCCGCACCAGGCCGCTGCCGCCGCGTACGTGGCAGCTGCCGGTCACCTGGTGCACCTCGGCGTGACCGCTGCCGCCGCGCAGCTGCAGCGCGCCGTCCACCAGCTCCAGCGCGACCTTGGACGAGCCACTGCTGACGCTGGTCGTGCCGAGCCGTCCGGTGCTGCTCACGTCGGCCGATCCCACGCCCACCTTCACCGTCGAGCCGGCCGGCAGTTCGATCACGATGTCGAACTCGATCCGGCGATCCCGGCCGATGCCGCGCAGGTCACCGCCGAGCACCGACTGCAGGAACGAGCCGTGCTCGGACTGTTCGGCCACCTCCAGCCGGTTACCGGTCAGCTCCACCCGGAACAGCTTGTCCACCGGCAGGTCGGCGTCCCGCGCCTGGATGGTCACCCTGGCCTCGGTCAGCTCGT
>DASUAC010000557.1:0-3697 GCA_035763985.1 Jatrophihabitans sp.
CTATCGGCCGAACCTGACGTTCTGTGGGAATGTCAACACGACGCCGGCAAAGACCATCGGCGAGGATTTCACCCAAGACCAAACGCTCGACGCCATCGCCTACGGCGGTGACTGGATCGCGCTCGCCTGCGGCAACTTCCATCTGCCGGTGGCAGGGGCCAAACCGGTACCGGTCATCCGCGGTTTCAAGTTCAACGACGCGAACCGCAATGGCGTGCAGGACAACGGAGAAACCGGCTTGGCCGGCCTCACCTTCACGCTCAGCCGGGTGGCGAGCCTGGTCGGCCAACCCAACGCCGACAGCATCGCCGTCACCACCAGCGACGCCGAGGGCAACTTCAGCTTCGCGCTGGACGGCCAGGGGCCCGGGACCTACGTCGTCACCGAGCAGTTCGACCCGGACTGGCCGAACAGCGACTGGCCGAGCAACCCCGGCTTGTCCCGGACTGTCGTGGTGCCGGAGGGTGCCGACAACGGCGAGAACCTGCCGGTGCTGTCCTTCGGTGACCGGCAGGAGATTCCGCCGGTGCCGCAGGCGAATCCGCAGCAGGCCGACCAGGATTCACCGGAGGGTGCGCATGTCACCCTGGACGGCTCGGGCAGCTACAGCCCGACCGGAGACGCGCTCAGCTATCACTGGAGCTGGCCCGGCGGCAGCGCCGACGGTGCTAACGTGCCGGTCGTTATGCCGCCCGGCGTCACCACGGTGCGGTTGACGGTCAGCGACGGCATCATGTCGAACTACGTCGATACGACGATGACCGTGTACCCGCCGATCACCGCGACGGCGATGCCGGTCTCCGCGGTCGAGGGGCAGCCGTTCACCGCCCCGGTGGCCACCTTCACCGACCCGGATCCGTCCGGAACCGCTGGTGATTACCTCGCCATGGTGGATTGGGGCGACGGCGCTCCAGCCAGCCCCGGTGATATCACCAAGTCGGCCGACGGCACCTTCACCGTGACCGGCCAGCACACCTACGCCGAGGAGGGCAGCTACCCGGTCTCGGTCACCGTCACCGACGACGACGTGCCGTACAACACCGACACCGTGGGCGGAACCGGCACGGTTACCGATGCGGTGCTTGCCGCCACCGGGGTCGATTTCCTCAGCACCAACCCGGTGAACCGCGTGCTGGCCACCTTCACCGACGCGAACCCGACCGGTCCGCTCTCCGACTTCACCGCCACGATCGACTGGGGTGACGGCACCCCGGCGACCAGCGGGATGGTGGCCGGCCCGACCGGCGGCCCGTTCACGGTGTCGGGTGATCACAGCTACTCGACGCTGGGGTACAAGACGATCACCATCCACATCACCGACGTCGGCGGCAGCACGGCAACGGCTGTCGATCACCTGCTGCTGTATGCCACCAGCGGCTTCGTGATCGGTGACCTCAACTCCGCGGTCGGGGCGCAGGTCAGCTATTGGGGTGCCCAGTGGTGGAAGCTGAACAGCCTCAGCGGCGGCAGCGCGCCGGCCGCGTTCAAGGGCTACCAGGACAGCACCGGCGGCGACATCGCGGCGACGACCTGGACGTCCCGGCCGGGGAACAGTTCCGGACCGCCGGCCACCGTGCCGGCGTTCATATCGGTCATCGTGGCCTCCCAGGTCAGCCAGGACGGGTCGACGATCAACGGGGACGCGCCGCACATTGTGATCGTGCAGACCGATCCGGGATATGCCGCCAACCCAGGCCATGCCGGCCAGGGCACCGTAGTGGCACAGGTTCGATAGGCGGGGCGCGGCGACAGGCCGAGCGGCCGGTCGCCGCGCTCGTAACGAGGACACCGGGCCTTCGTTGGTCTTGACGAAGCGTCCTCGGCGGCCGGGTGGCCGCCATCGCCGAGCTAGGAGGCCTGTCCCGTGCGCCGAGTCGCCATCGCTGCCGCGTTCCTGCTGACACTCGCCCTGCCAGATCCGGTCGGGGCGACGAGCCCGCTGACGTACGTGGCGCTGGGCGACTCCTACAGCGCCGCGTCCGGGACGTTCCCGCCGGATCTGACGGCGCCGCCGGAGTGCGCCAGGTCGACGGTCAACTACCCGCACGACATCGCCGCCCGGATCGGTGCCCAGCTGACCGACGTCACCTGCGGCGCGGCCGAGACCAAGGACTATTTCGGCTCGCAATATCCAGGCGTCGCACCGCAACTGGACGCGCTGCGGTCCGACACCCAACTGGTCACCATGACCATCGGCGGCAACGACAGCGGGGTGTTCATCGACGCGCTCACCGACTGCGGTGCGGCCGGGCTGTCCACGCTCGGGCAGGGCAGCCCGTGCCAGGACCGGTACGGCTCGTCTTTCCAGGACACCATAAACTCGACCACCTACCCGGCGTTGGTGAATGCGCTGAACGCGGTACGGGCCAAGGCGCCGTCGGCCCGGGTGGCGATCCTCGGCTATCCGTGGATCATGCCGCCGACCGGCGGATGCTTCCCGGTCATGCCGGTGGCGACCGGGGATGTGCCGTACGTCCGGGGCATCCAGGCCACGCTGAACGATGCGGTACGCCGGGCCGCCGCAGCCACCGGGGTCAGCTACATCGACTTCTCCACGGTGTCCGAGGGGCACGACGCCTGCCAGCCGATCGGGGTCCGCTGGATCGAGCCGGCGCTGGCCGGCACCAACCCGGTGATCGTGCACCCGAACGCGCTCGGCGAGGCGCAGATGGCGGCGCAGACGATGGCGGTGCTGCAACTCGGCTGATTTGACCCGAGGGCTCGGTGCACGGTTGGGTTTAGGTGTGAGCGACTTGTGGACCGAGCCCGAGAACGACCCGCGCAGCTTCGGCAACCCGGTGGGTGAGAAGGCGACCTATCGCGAATACCTCAGTAATTACCGGTTGACCATCGAGCTGAAGTGCGAGGGCCTGGACGCCGACCAGCTCGCCGCCCGGTCGGTTCCGCCGAGCGCGTTGAGCCTGCTCGGCCTGGTCCGGCACCTGGCGCAGATGGAGCATCACTGGTTCCAGCGGGTGCTGCAGGGACGGGCCGACGCGCCGCAGCTGTACAAGGCGAAGGACGACCGGAGCCGCGATTTCACCGGCGCGGCAGCCGATCCTGCCGTGGTTGCCGAGGCGTTCGCCACCTGGAAGTCGGTGATCGCCGACGCCGACGAATGGCTGGACGGCCTGGCCGAGGCCGACCTGGGCCGCGAGGTTCCCTTCGGCGACGGCACGGTGTCGGTACGGGACACGCTGGTGCACGTCATCGAGGAGTACGCGCGGCATGCCGGCCACGCCGACCTGTTGCGGGAGTGCATCGACGGCCGCACCGGGCTGTAGGCCGGTCAGCGCATGAGGGTCACGGTTGTCGGTGCCGGCGTACTGGGACTGACCAGCGCGCTGCGGCTGGCCGAGGCCGGCCACGTCGTCGATGTGGTAGCGGCAGCAACGGGAGAGCGGACGACATCCTCGGTGGCGGCCGCCCTGTGGTACCCCTATCGCGCCTATCCGGAAGCGGCCGTCACCCGATGGTCGGCGATCACCTATGCCGCGCTGGGCGAACTGGCCGGCGACCCGTCGGCCGGGGTGCGGTTACGGCGTGGCCGGGAGCTGTTCCGGCAACCCGTGCCCGACCCGTGGTGGCGCGCCGCGGTGCCGGCGCTGGACCGCGTCGAGGCCGACCGGCTGCCACCCGGATACCTCGAGGGTTACGAGCTGACCGTCCCGGTCGTCGACATGGCCATGCACCTGTC
>DASUAC010000558.1:0-7746 GCA_035763985.1 Jatrophihabitans sp.
CCACGGTGATCGTCGTCCCGCGGGTGATGTCCTCCCCGGTGATCCGGCGGTGCTTCGCGGATCAGCGGCACGGGTAATCTCGCCCGGGTGAGCCTGCGCCGTGCCGTTGCCGCCGTGGCCGGCCTGGTCGGCGCAGCCGGGCCGCTGGCCGGGTGCGACAAGCCGCAACCGACCATCACCGTGCTCGGCAACGACCGTGCGCCTGAGCAGGGTCGGGAAACGCCATGCCCAGGCTGCTGATCGTCACCGCGGTGGCCGCGGAACGGGACGCGGTGCTCAGCGCGCTGCCCGCCGAGCCGGCCGAGGGCCAGCTGGCCGGGCTGCCGGTGCTCCGGGCCGCCACCCCGGCGGGGCTGGTGGACGTGGTGGCCGGCGGGGTCGGTCCGGTGGCGGCCGCACTCAGCGCTGCCGCGCTGCTCGCGGCCGCCGGATACGACCTGGTCATCGCGGCCGGCATCGGCGGCGGCTTCCCGCCCGTGCAGCCGGCCGGCCTGGCGGTGGCCGACCGGGTGACGTTCGCCGACCTCGGGGCGGAACTGGCCGACGGCGGATTCGCCGCGCTCCCCGAACTCGGCCTCGGCGAGGTGAGCCTGCCCGCCGACCCGGCCGTCGCCCGGCTGCTCGCCGAGCGGACCGGCGCGGTCACCGGAACGGTGCTCACCGTCAGCACGGTGACCGGCAGCCGGTCCCGCGCCGAGCGGTTGCGGCGTACCCACCCGCAGGCCGTCGCCGAGGGCATGGAGGGCGCCGGGGTGGCGCTGGCGGCGCAGCGGGCGGGGATACCGTTCGGTGAGGTGCGAGCGGTGTCCAACCCGGTCGGGCCGCGCGACCGGGCAAGCTGGCGGCTCGCCGAGGCGCTGGCGGCGCTGGCCGGCGGGTTCGCGCGCCTGCTCGCCGAGCCCCTGACCGACCCGAACCCCTGACCGACCCGAACCCCTGACCGACCCGAGCCCCTGACCGAAGGGTGGACCGAATGAGCGCGCTGCGGCTGGCGTTCTCCCCGTGCCCGAACGACACCTTCGTCTTCCACGCCTGGACCCACGGCCTGATCGACGGCGCACCGGAGGTTGCGGTCACCTTCGCCGACGTGGACGTCACGAACACCGCCGCCGAACGGGGCGAGTACGACGTGGTGAAGGTGTCCTACGCGGCGCTGCCCTGGCTGCTCGCGGAGTACCGGTTGTTGCCGTGCGGCGGTGCGCTCGGCCGGGGCTGCGGCCCGCTGGTGCTCGTCCGCGACGACCGGCCGGATCTGACCGGGGCGCGGGTGGCGGTGCCCGGCGAACGCACCACCGCGTACCTGCTGATGCGTTTGTGGTCCGCGGGCCAACGGCCCGCCTCGATCGAGGTGGTGCCGTTCGCCGAGATCATGCCGGGTGTCCGGGACGGCCGATTCGACGCCGGTCTGGTCATCCACGAGGCCCGGTTCACCTACCCGGCCTACGGGCTGACCGCGCTGATCGACCTCGGCCAATGGTGGGAGGGCAGCACCGGCCACCCGATTCCGCTCGGTGCCATCCTCGCCCGCCGCTCGCTGGATGCCGGTGAGCTGACCCGGGTGGTCCGGGCCTCGGTGGACTACGCCTTCGCGCACCCGGACGCCTCGGCCTCCTACGTCGCCGAGCACGCCGCCGAGATGGATCCGGACGTACAGCGCCGGCACATCGAGCTGTACGTCAACTCGTTCAGCCGGGAGCTGGGCGAGGAAGGTTACGCCGCGATCGACGAGCTGCTCGGGCAGGCGCAGGCGGCCGGTCTGGTGCCGGCGGCCGGTTCGCTGCGGTAGCGCCGAGGTCCGCAGGCGAGCGGTTGGCACCGCCGGCGGCCGGTTCGCTGCGGTAGCGCCGAAACCGGCCGGCCGAGTTTGCCCATATACGAGAAGGGCCCCGGATTCCTCCGAGGCCCCGCGACGATCAGTTGCCCGGCTCAGGCGTCCAGGTTGTCGGCCACCGCCCGCAACAGGGTGGCCACCTTGCGACCTTCGGCCCGGTCCGGGTAGTGCCCGCGGCGCAGCGAGTTGCCGACCTTGTCCAGCAGCTTGATCAGATCCTCGACGATCGGGGTCATCTCCTCCGGTGGCCGGCGGGTCGCCTTCACCACCGAGGGCACAGGGTCGAGCAGCCGCACCTGCAGCGCCTGGTTGCCCTTGCGCCCCTGCACCACGCCGAACTCCACCCGCTGACCGGACTTCAGCTCCGAGATCCCGGCCGGCAGCGCGTCCTTATGGACGAACACGTCGGAACCGGCATCGTCGGCAAGAAAGCCGAAGCCCTTCTCGGCGTCAAACCACTTCACCTTGCCGGACGGCATCCGTCGAACACCCCATCACTCACTCTGCTCCGAACGCCTTCGCAGGCTCGAAGGACGAAACCGACGCCCGCTCGGGCGGACGTCGATGTGACAGCCTAGCGCTCCGGCTTCGCGCGACGCACCAGAGATCGGCGCCGGCAGGACGGTCCGTCCCCGCCTCGATCGCGGCTGGTTTCGTGCTGTTCGCCGATCGGCGTGCTGGTCGTACTGGCGCCCGTGCTGGCCGACTTCCTCGGCTCGGACAACCGGCCTCCGACTGAGCGCTGACGGACGTCAGCCGGCGGCGGCCAGCCGGCGCTGCGCCCATTCCCGCGCCTCGGCCGGCAGCTCCGGAGCGGCCAGCAACAGCGGGGCCAGGCTGTGCTCGCCGGTCAACGCGCGGAACGTCTGCGCGATGGTCAGGCCGTGCGACGGCCGGTCCAGCACGGTGATCGGATCACCCGCGGAAAGTTGGCCCTCGGTCAGCACCCGCAGGTACGCCCCGGGCCGGCCGGCCGCGGTGAACCGCTTGACCAACCGGTCGACACCCCAGAACGCCGCGAAGGTGGAGCACGGAATGCGCGGCACGCTGACCTGCAGGATGGTGCTGCCGATCCGCCACCGCTCGCCGATCACCGCGCCGGTGACGTCCAGGCCACGGGTGGTCAGGTTCTCCCCGAACGAGCCCGGACGCAACGTGAAGTGCAGTTCGCCGGCCAGCTCCTGCTGCCACCAATCAGCGTCCTCGATGGCGTAGGCGTACACCGCCTGGTCCTCACCGCCGTGGTTGACGGTGTCGCAGATGGTGTCCCCGAGCACCCCGAGCCGCCGCACGCCGACCGGACCGGACGCCGGCCGCTTGTCGATGCCGGTACGCGCCGGCTTGGCGTCGACCCGGCCGCGCACCGGTGGCGGGGTTTCGATCACCTGCGCCAGGTTGATCGAGACCAGCTCGCCGTGCCGTCGTTCTCCTCCCACAGACGCCCACGCTACCGGCATGGCACACTGGATATTCGCCCGCCAGTACACCGGAACTCTTGGAGAAAGGCACCAGATGGCAAGCGTCTCGCCCCAGCCCCGGCCGCCGGCCCGGCCCCTCGCCAGTTGGGACGATCTGTATCCGGAGCATCCGGTCAACGAGCTGCTGTCCAACAAGGCCGGCTCGCAGAGCCCGTTCGGCGACGACATCACCTTTCCGCTGCCGGTAGAGATGCTGCATTACTCCCATCCCGGCCCCGAGAACCGCCCGTACCTCGCTGGCGACTGAACCCGACTCCCCCGGCGCACGGTCCGACGACCGTGCCGATCCGCGCAACCTGACCGACTGGCTGCGCGGACGTACCGACGCCGAGCTGCTCACCCTGCTGCGGCGACGGCCGGATCTGGCGCTGCCGGCGCCGGTCGACCTGGCCACGTTGGCCAACCGGGCCGGCGTGCGTACCTCGATCGGCCGGGCGCTGGACGGGCTGGACGCCTTCACCCTGCGGGTGCTCGAGGTGGCCTGCTGCCTGCCCAGTCCGACCACCGAGGCCGAGCTGGCCGGCTGGTTCACCGAAGCCGATCGGCCGGCGGTGGCCGCGGCTGCCGACCGGCTGCGGGACTGGGCGCTGCTCTGGGGCCCGCCGGAGCGGTTGCAGCCGGTCGGCGCGGTGGCCGAGGTGCTGGGCCGGTACCCCGCCGAACTCGGCCGGCCGGCCGAGGAGCTGTTCGGCCAGCTGCCCGAGCACGCCCTGCAGCCGCTGCTTGCCCGCTTCGAACTGCCGCCGGCCAGTCAGCCGGCCGCCGGCCGGGCGGTCGCCGAGGCGGTGGTGCGACGGCTGCCGGAGCTGCTCGAGGCGACCACCACCGAGGCCGAACTGTCGATCCTGCGCCGGTTGGCCGACGGGCCACCGATCGGCACCTACCGGGAGGCGGACGCCGCGCTGCGCGAGCTGTTGCAGCGACGGCCGAGCTCGGCCGAGCCGTCGCCGGTGCAGGGCCTGCTGGAACGCGGCCTGGTGGTGCCGATCGACGGCCGGACGGTGGAGCTGCCGCAGGAGGTGGCCTTCGCACTGCGGCCGGCGCCGGCCGGCGCGGTGCCGCCGGAACCACCCCCGATGCCGACCGTCGAGCGCAGTGCTCCGGTCATCGACGGCGGCGGTGCCACCGCCGTGCTGGAGACGGTCCGGCTGGTCGAACTGCTGCTGAGCACGCTGTCCGACGAGCCGGCCGGCCAGTTGCGGGCGGGCGGCCTCGGCGTGCGCGACCTGCGCCGGCTGGCCAGGGCGCTGGACGCCACCGAACCGGTGACCGCGCTGCTGCTGGAGGTGGCCGGCGCGGCCGGGCTGCTGGCCGGCTCCGGGCTGATGGATCCGCACTACCTGCCGACCACCGATTGCGACGGCTGGCTGGAGCAGGGCACCGCCGAGCGCTGGGTACGGCTGGCCGCGGCCTGGCTGGCGATGACCCGGCAGCCGAGCCTGGTCGGCCAGCGGGACGACCGGGACAAGACGATCGCGGCATTGTCGGCCGATGTGGAGCGGCACAGCGCGCCGGCGCTGCGCCGGCAACTGCTGCGGTTGCTGGCCGACCTGCCGCCTGGTGCGGCGCCGGCCGACGCCGCCGCGGTGCTGGCCCGGCTGGCCTGGCAGGCGCCGCGCCGGGCGGCCGCCTACCGGCACTCGGCGGCGGCCATCCTCGGCGAGGCGGCGATCCTCGGCGTCACCGGCTACGGCGCGCTGCCCGGCTACGCCCGGGCGCTGCTGGACGGCGCCGAGACCGGCGCGGTGCGGGCCGAGGTGAACGCGGCCGATCTGCTCGATGCGGCACTGCCCAACCCGGTCGAGGAGTTCCTGCTGCAGCCGGACCTGACCGCGGTGGTGCCCGGCCCGCCGACCCCGCGGCTGCAACGGGAACTGGCCCTGGTCGCGGACCTGGAATCGACCGGCGGCGCCGCGGTGTACCGGATCTCGCCGGGCAGCCTGCGCCGGGCGCTGGACCACGGCTGGACCGGCGCGGACCTGCTGCGGTTCTTCACCGCCACCTCCCGGACCCCGGTGCCGCAGGCGCTGGAGTACCTGGTCGGCGACGCGGCCACCCAGCACGGACGGCTGCGGGTGGGCAGTGCGACCAGCTACCTGCGCTGCGACGACGAGCTGCTGCTGGACCGGGTGCTGGCCGAGCCGGCGCTGCAGGCGCTGGGCCTGCAACGGCTGGCGCCCACCGTGCTGGTCTGCGAGACCGGCATCAACCTGCTGCTGGAGCGGCTGCGGGGGCACGGCTTCGCACCGGCGGCGGAGACGGCCGATGGTTCGGTGCTGACCCTGGCCGGCGAGCCGGCCCGGGTGCCGGCTCGCCGGCAACACACCTCGCGGGTCCGGTCCACCCCGATCAGCGACGGGCAGCTGACCGAGGTGATCAGCCGGCTGCGCGCCTCGGAGAAGCTGGCGGCGGCGATCAGCAACTCCACCAGCCGGGTCTCCCAGGAGGTGCCGGGGGTCACCACGGCCTCCATCCTGGAGCTGCTGCGCACCGCCGTACGGCAAGAATTGACCATCGCCATCGGCTATGTGGACGACACCGGCCGGCCGACCCAGCGCACGCTGCTGCCGATCTCGCTGGGCGGCGGGATGATCCGCGGGCACGATCCGGACGACACCCGGCTGCGCAGCTACCCGCTGCAGCGGATCACCACGGTAAGCCTGCTGACCGACGACTGACCGCAGCCCGGACACCGGCCCGGCTCAGGCCCGCCGGCCGGCTGAGGACCGCCGGCCCGGCTCAGGCCCGCGACCCGGCTCAGGCCCGCCGGCCGGCTGAGGCCCGCCGGCCCGGCTCGGACCGTACCGCCCCGTCCGTCCGGGCATGAAGCTGTTTTGCACGCCCTGGCGAGCAGAGCGGCTGGCGGCTTGGCCCGCTAGAATTGGGGATTCTGTTACTGAAGGAGTCGCCGGTGACCGACGGGCCGTTGATCGTCCAGTCCGACAAGACGCTGCTGCTCGAGGTGGACCACCCGATGGCCGGTGCGGCGCGCGCCGCGATCGCCCCGTTCGCCGAGCTGGAGCGCTCGCCGGAGCACGTGCACACCTACCGGCTCACCCCGCTCGGGCTGTGGAACGCCCGGGCGGCCGGCCACGACGCCGAGCAGGTGGTGGACGCGCTGGTCCGCTACTCGCGCTACACGGTGCCGCACGCGTTGCTGGTGGACGTGGCCGACACCATGGACCGGTACGGCCGGCTGCAGCTGGCCAAACACCCGACGCACGGGCTGGTGCTGGTCTCGCTGGACCGCGCGGTGCTCGAGGAAGTGCTGCGGCAGAAGAAGATCAACCCGATGCTCGGCGAGCGGATCGATCCGGACACGGTGCTGGTACATCCGTCCGAGCGGGGCCGGCTGAAGCAGGCGCTGGTCAAGGTGGGCTGGCCGGCCGAGGACCTGGCCGGCTACGTCGACGGCGAGGCGCACCCGATCGAGCTGTGCACCGAGGGCTGGCAGCTGCGCGATTACCAGACGCAGGCGGTCGAATCGTTCTGGGCCGGTGGCTCCGGCGTGGTGGTGCTGCCGTGCGGCGCCGGCAAGACCCTGGTCGGTGCGGCCGCGATGGCGCAGGCCAAGGCGACCACGCTGATCCTGGTCACCAACACGGTGGCCGGCCGGCAATGGAAGAGAGAATTGATAGCGCGAACCTCGCTCACCGAGGAGGAGATCGGCGAGTATTCCGGGGAGAAGAAGGAGATTCGCCCGGTCACCATCGCCACGTACCAGATCATGACCACCCGCCGGAAGGGCGAGTACCGCCACCTCGAGCTGTTCGACTCGCGGGATTGGGGGCTGATCGTCTACGACGAGGTGCACCTGCTGCCGGCGCCGATCTTCCGGCTGACCGCGGATCTGCAGTCCCGCCGCCGGCTCGGGCTGACCGCCACCCTGGTCCGGGAGGACGGCCGGGAGGCGGACGTGTTCTCACTCATCGGGCCGAAGCGCTACGACGCACCGTGGAAGGACATCGAGAACCAGGGCTGGATCGCGCCGGCCGACTGCCGGGAGGTACGGGTCACCCTGACCGACGCGGAGCGGATGAACTACGCCACCGCCGAGCCCGAGGACCGGTACCGGATCGCGGCGACCGCGCGGACCAAGCTGCCGGTGATCGAGGCGATCGTGGCGCAGCACCCGGACGATCAGGTGCTGGTGATCGGCGCGTACCTCGACCAGTTGGAGGAGATCGGGGCGCATCTCGGCGACGTGCCGATCATCCAGGGCTCGACGCCCAACCGGGAGCGGGAGCGGCTGTTCGACGCCTTCCGGGCCGGCGAGACCCGGGTGCTGGTGGTCAGCAAGGTGGCCAACTTCTCCATCGACCTGCCCGAGGCGGCCGTGGCGATCCAGATCTCGGGGACGTTCGGTTCGCGGCAGGAGGAGGCGCAGCGGCTCGGACGGGTATTACGGCCGAAGTCCGACGGTCGGCAGGCGCACTT
>DASUAC010000559.1:0-3843 GCA_035763985.1 Jatrophihabitans sp.
CAGGCGCACGTCCGGCGGTGGACCGACGAGATTCTGCCGCTGGTGCGCGACGATACCGACCCGCTCGGGGTGCTCGACCTGGTCACCCATCATCTGCCGCTGGCCGAGGCGCCGAACGGCTACGAGATGTTCCGCAACAAAGAGGACGGCTGCATCAAGGTCGTCCTGAAGCCGTGACAGGTCCGCAGCCCATTACCCGAAGGGACAGCCGATGAGCGGCAACGACGACCCGACCACCGACCCGCGTCCCGGCCAGGACATCCTGGATCCGGCGCAGTACGACACCGAGGGCTCCGATGTCGGAGGCCCGGCCAGCGCGCTCGGTTCGGGCGTGGAGGCCGGGCTGACCGGCGGGGACGCCGAGTCGGGGGACGAGGGCCGGGCCAGCACTCAGCCGCGGCCCAGCGGCGACTGATCGGGCGGCGGTTTCACTCGGTCGCCGGCGGTACCTGTCGAGGCTGCCACGCGCCGAGCGGGGTCGCCACGGCGGAAACCGATCCGGCGATCGCCTAACCGCGGCGGACGGCGAACATGTAGCAGCCGTGAATCACGTTGCGACTGTGCAGGAACGCCACCGCGGGATCGGCCAGCAGCCGCTCGGCGACCGCCTCCTGGCCGTCGCCGGGTTGCACCAGCTCGCCGCCGAGCAGGGCACCGTCGTGACCGTAGCGGCGGAAGACCTGTGGCCGGCTGCGGAATTCCTCCGGGTAACCGGCCGTCGCCGGGCCGGCGCAGCCGTCGGCGTGCAGGTATACCGGTCCGGTCTCGGCATACGCGCCGGCCGGGCCGGGCGGGCTGACCGAGGCCAGGGTGATCCGTTCGCCCGGCCGGCTGTCCCGCAGGCAACAGCGCAGCGGAGCGCCGCCGTCCGGGTCGGTGAAGGTACGCCAGGCAGTGGCCGGGAGCTCCGGCGGCAGCGGTTGGATCAGCAGGTTCGGCATGCCTCCAGCCTGCGCGCCGCTGGCGGCCTTGGCTAGCGGCTTTCGGACATCCCGATCGGAGGTACGGCCACACCCGGACGATCACGATTGGGCCGTCCCGATCGGGCAATTCCGATCGATGACCGGCCTCGAGGCGGCAGGCTCAGACGCCGGCGGCGGTCACGATGGCGTCGGTGAGGAAGCCGGCCAGCAGGCCGAGCAGCACCCCGCAGGCCAGCAGTTCCGGCCGCTTGGCGCGTGCGGCGACTCCGAGCAACTGGCACAGCACATAGATGATCGATCCGGCCGCGAGGGTCAGGAAGACCACGCTCAGCGCATCACTCGTGAAGCCGTGGCCGATGATCGTGCCGACGAACGTCGGGCCGCCACCGATCAGGGCCATCGCCAGCAGGAATCCCCAGCTGGGCCGGATCGGCGTGCCGTCGGCGGCCAGGTCACCGGCCAGCGGCGAGACGATGCCGAACCCCTCGGTCGCGTTGTGCAGCGCGAAACCGATCACCAGCACCGTGGCGAGCGAGATCTGGTCGGTGGCGGCGGACTGGCCGATCGCCAGGCCCTCGGCGAAGTTGTGCAGGCCGATCCCGATCGCGATCATCAGCGCCAACCGGCGGGCGGCCGACCAGCTGGCAATCCCGGTTGCCCGGTACGGCCGCTCGTCGACCGACATCGCACCCGGGCCGTAGGAGGTGACCACCGGTGGCCGGGCGCGGCGCAGATACCGGTCATAACCCACCAGCGACAGCTGTCCGACGGCCAGGCCCAGCACGAACAGCGCGCCGTAGCCGAACACCGGCCCCAGTCCACCGGAGTGGTCGTGCACCGCGCCGAGCGCGGCATCGACCGGCTCCCAGCCGGCCGAGAGGACGTCCCAGACCAGGAACAGCAGCACCCCGATGGTCACCGCACTGAGAAAGTGCTTCAGCCCCGGCGCCGGCCGGCGCAACCGCCCGACCGGCAGGCCGAGCACGATGGTGACGCCGGCGATGAAGCCGAGCAGCAGGGTGGTGGGCAGTCCCATGCATCCTCCCGTGGAAAGGTAAGGCTTACCTAACCATAGGTTGGCGGTCGTGCGCCAGTTCCCTCATTCGCCAGGGTTGGCGATCGTTGTACGGTTCGTCAAGATTGCCGTCCGGCCGGCGCGGTGACCGGCACGACCGGCAGGCTGGGCGGTGCGCCGAGCAGCCAGGCCAGACACCCCGCCGTGATGGCCTCCGCACACAGCAGCCCGACCAGTACCACCACCTGGAACCGGGCCGCGGCGGTCGCGCTGGCACCACCCAGCAGGGCGCCGACGAACGCGCCGGGCAGCGTGACCAGACCCACCGTCCGGGTCTGGTCCAGCGCCGGCACCATCGCCTCGAACACCGCGTCCCGGGCGATCGGGCGTACCGCCTGCCGCATGGTGGCACCGACCGAGAGCCACGCCTCCAGTTCGTCCCGCCGGCGGTGCAGGCCGTCGGCCAGCCGCCGTCCGGTCAGGGTGGCCGCGGTCATGGTGCCGCCCAGCACGATGCCGGACACCGCCACCAGGGTTCGTACGTCCCGGCTCAGCGTGGGCAGCCCGACGATGATGCCGATCGCAACCGCCGCGCCGGCGGCACAGGACAGCACCGTGGCGCGCATCGCGCCGGGATGCATCGACAGCCGGCGGCCGGCCGTCCAGGTGGCTACCGAGAACATCACCGCCAGCACCGCGATCACCGCCACCGGCGCGGCGAACACGCCGCGCAGCGCGGCGGCGACCAGCGCCAGCTGCACGACCGCGCGTACCGAGGCGATCAGCACGGCGCGCTGCTGGGCGACGCCGGCCAGCCGCAACGCCAGGCAGGCGATCAGCATCAGCGCGAGCAGGCCGATGGCCAGCCGCACGTCCGCGGTCACCGGCGCCCGGCCGGCGTGGTCAGTGGTGTCACCTAACGGGGCAGACCGGCGCGCCGGCCCCAGAACGGCCGGCCGGCCGACCGGCGGGCGGCGGCGGCCAGCAGCACCGCGGCGCAGCTGGCGGCCAGGGCCAGCGAGATCGGCTGCCCGGCGCCCTGCCCGTGGGTCACCGTGATCGCGTTGAAGCCGTTGCCGGCAAAGATGATCGCGGTTACCGCGGCCAGCCCTGCGCCGACCAGCAGTTCCACCGCCGTGCCGGCCGCGTCCGGCCAGCGCCGCCGCAGCCGGTGCCGGAGGAGCAGCGCGACCAGGCCCAGCACCCCGGCCAGCGCCGCAGCGCGCTGGAAGTCGAACGCGTGGTCGGAGATCATCGCCGCGACACAGCTGGTGCTGTGCGGATAGGCTGCCAGCCACTGCCGGCAGTCCGCCTGGCTGTACGCGCCGGGCGGAAACGCGGTGGCGATCGCCGAGGATCCCCAGACGGCCTGGATCATCGCGGAGATCGCGCCGGCCAGCCCGAGCGCCAGGCCGGCGATGCCCCCGATCTGCAGCACGGCCAGTACCAGCCGGCGGCGTAGCCGTCGGGGCGGCCACAGCGAACCGGCCGGCCAGGGCCGGTCCACCGCGTCGGCCGGGGCGCCCATCCGGCGCACCGCCTCGGCGCGGGCGGCCGGTTCCGGCAGCCCGCCGGCTTGCAGATCCCGTACCGCGTCGGCCAGATGCGCCTCCACCTCGGCCAGCGTGCGGCGGACCTGACGGGGCGTGCCCGGCGAGCTGCTGAGCACCGCGTCCAGATAGGCCTCCACCGGATCGTCGCGGTCCGGCTCGTCGCGGTCCGGATCCTCGCGGTCCGGGTCGTCGCGGTCCGGATCGCTATAGTCCGGCTCCTCCGCGATCATGCGGTGGCCGCCATCAGCATCCGGGTGACCACCGAGCTGAACCGCTGCCATTCGGCGCGGCGTTCGGCGAGCGCGCGTTCGCCGTCGGCGGTGAGCGCGTAGACCCGCCGCCGCCGGCCCTG
>DASUAC010000560.1:0-3704 GCA_035763985.1 Jatrophihabitans sp.
CGCGCACCCCGGCGCCGCCGGTGGACTGCAGCATGCCGAATTCCTTGAGTACGGCGGCAGAAACGTCGGCGGACACGTCACCGGCCCGGGCGATCTCGGTGGCCAGTTCCTCGATCTCGGGGTCCGACATCTCGGCCAGCACCCGGGCCGAGGCATGCCGGTCCAGCTGCAGCAGCAGGATGGCCGCCTTGCGCCGGCCGGACAGGCCCCGGGTCAGCTCCTTGGCCGACTCCGGGACCGCGGCCTGTGCGGCCGCGGCCAGCGGGGTGCCGATGGACGATACGGTGGCCAGCGTCTCGGTCACGGATCAGCTCTCCTTCGTGTTCAGCCAGGTACGCAGCAGCCGGGCGACCTCTTCCGGCTCGCTGCCTGCCATCTCGTCCAGATCCCGTTGCCGGGCAAGGTGAATCGAGGCTTCCCGGTTCTCCGGCACGATCTCCTTCGGAGCCGGCGGCAGGCTGCCGTCGTTCAGGCTGGCCAGCAGCGCGTCCAGGTCGTCGTCGCCGTCCTCGCGACGGTTGCGCTTGCGGCCGATCACCAGGCTCGCCACCACCACGATGAGCACGATCAGCACCACGGCGCCCGTCTTGATCATCGACATCAGCTGGGCGTGGCTGCGTGCCGCCGCCGCGTCGCTCGCCGCCTTCTTGGCCGCCGCCGCCGCGGCATCGGCCGCGCTGTGGTTCATCTGCTCGGCGTCCACGGTCAGGGTGTCCCGCTGCGGATTGAAGCCGACCGCGTCCCCGACCAGGCTCTTGACCCGGTTCAGGTCGATCGAGCCGGCGTACTGCTTGTCCAGCAGCACCGAGATGCTCTGCGACTTCAGCGCGCCGGGCGCCACGTCGGTGGTGACGCTCTGGTTGCCGGCCTGGTAGTTCGCGACGTTGCTGGTGCTCTTGTAGCCGCCGGATCCGGTGGCGGCGCGGTTACCGGCGCTCGGCGTCGGCGAGGTCGCGCCCAGCACGCCGTTGCTGCCGGAACCGGCGCCGGGCGCCATGGTCTCCATCGAGGAGGACACCGCCACCGGCGGCGCGCCGCTGGGGAACACCGGGGTGTTGGTGACCGAGTGGGTCTTGTCGTAGTTCAGCACGCCGTTCACCTGCACCCGGTAATGGTCCGGGCCGACCAGCGAACTCAGGATGTCGGCGATCTTGGTCTGCGCCTGGGTGTTGTAGGCGTCGGTGGCGGCCTTCTGGTCGTCCGAGGTGGTGCCGGTGACCCCGGAGCCGGCCGCGGCCAGCACCTTGCCGGTCGAGTCGGAGACGCTCACCTCGTCCGGGGTCATGCTCGGGATCGACGAGGAGACCAGGTTCAGCACCGACTGCACCTGTCCGGAACTCAGCACGGTGCCGGGGTTCAGGGTGAGCAGTACGGAGGCGGACGGCTTCTGGCTGCCGTCGTTGAACACGTCCTCCTTGGGGATGGCCAGGTGCACCGCGGCGGTCTGCACCCCGCTGATCGACTGGATGGTCCGGTCCAGCTCACCCTCCAGCGCCCGCTGGTAGTCCACCTGCTGCTTGAACTCCGAGGTGGTGATGCCCTCCTTGTCCAGCAGGCTGTAGCTGGAGGTGGCCGAGGACGGCAGGCCGGCCGCGCTCATCGTCAGCCGGCTGGAGTAGACGTCCTTGCTGGGCACCAGGATCTCGGTGCCGTTGGCAGCGAGCTGGTACGGCGTCTTGTTGGCGTTGAGCTTGTCGATGATGCCGCTGGCGTCGGAGGCCGACAGGTTGGTGAACAGCGGCGCGTAGCTGGGCTTGGACGCCCAGCTGGAGAACAGGTAGCCGCCGACCACCAGGCCCAGCACGGCAGCGACGGTGACCGCCTTCTGCCCGGGCGTGAAGGCCAGGAAGCCGCGCCAGAACCGCTGCAGGGTGGCCAGGATCTTCTGCTGCATCTAGATCAGGCCTGCATTCCCATGATCTGGTTGAAGGCGTCGATGCCCTTGGTCCGGATGGCGGTGGCGAGCTCGGTCACCAGCGAGGCCTGGGTGGCGGCGATGGTGTAGTCGTGGATGTCGGTCAGGTCGCCGGTGGCCGCCTGCACCGCCAGCGTGTCGGCCTTGTCCTGCGCGGACTGCACCGCGTTCAGGCCCTTGGCCAGCAGGTTGGCGAAGTCGGCACCGGACGAGGCGCCCGCGGCCGCGCCGGCGCCGCCGGTCGACAGCGCCGGCTGGGTCGGCAGCGTGGGCAGGGCAGCGCTGATCGCGCCGATCGACGGAATCGTCATGTCAGCGGTTCTTTCCGATGTTGATGGCGGCTTCGTAGACGTCACGGGCACGGTCGACCACGGCAGCGTTGGCCTGGAAGGCCCGCTGCGCCATGATCAGGTTGCCCATCTGCTCACCCATGTCGATGTCCGGCAGCCGCACGTAGCCGTTGGCGTCGGCCAGCGGGCTGCTCGGCAGGTAGGTCAGCCGGCCGTTCGGGTCGCTCTTGCGCAGGTCGGTCACCTCGACACCGCCGCCGGATCCGCTGCCGTTGTCGGCGATCTCGGAGACCTCCAGGTACGAGGCCTGGAAGGCCGGGCCGGACGTCGGCTTGACCGTGTTCACGTTGGCGATGTTGTTGGCGAGCACGTCCAGCCAGCTGCGCATGGTGGACAGGCCGGTGCCCGAGGTGTTGATGGCGGAGAAGATCGACATTTGGCTCAGCCCTTGATCACGGTGTCGATGAGGCTGAACTTCGCCGACATGGCGCCGGACAGCAGCGAGTACTGCAACTGGGTCTTCTCGTCGGTGACCGTCTCGGTGTCGAGGTCGACGTTGTTGCCGTTGAGGCCGGGCGTCTCGCCGGTCGGGGTGACGCTCACCTGCGCCGAGGCCGGGTCACCGGCGGCAACCGCGGCGCGCAGGCTGTCCTCGAAGGACACCGCGCTGGCCGAGAAGTTCGGCGTCTCCAGGTTGGCGATGTTGTTGGCACTCACCCGTTCCCGCTGAGCCAGCGCGGACAGCGCGGTGCTGAGCGTGACGGAGGCAATGTCGTCGAGCACGGTGAGAAAACCTTCGTTTCCAAAGGGCCTCGCCGATCCGTGGCGGAGTGGGTGAGCGATCCGTGCTCGTAGCTCCCCATCGGCCGTGTCTGTTCCAAGTTAAGTTACTTGGTGGAATCGGCTGATTACCCATCGAAGCGGTTGCCCGGCGGCATTGCGATGGCCAGGGACGGGTCGAGGAAGGTATCGGCTAACCGGGTACGTCAGGGAGGCGATGTATTCGCCTGCGGCAGCGATGTACTTGCCTGCGGCAGCGATGTCAGGCGCGCACCGCAGCGATGTCAGGCGCGCAGGTCGAGCAGCAGCGGCGCGGGAACCGGCTCCGGCAGGTTACGCGGCCGGGCCAGCGCCGGAGCGGCGGCGAGCTGCCGGGACAACGCGGCGCGCAGCTGGTGTTGCTGTTCCAGCAACTGCTGGGCACGCAGCACCAACTCGGGTGGGATCGGCGGCAGCTCGGGCGGGTGCCAGGGGGTGACCGGAGACAGCAGCTCACCGCGCCGCAGCCCCTCGGCGAGCAGCGCGGTCTCGGTCTCCAGCTCGGTGAGTACCTGCTCCCAGCTGGCCGGCTGGCTAGCCAACGCGCGCCACGGCCGGCTCGCCGGCCGCCAGTTGGTCGGCCGCCTGCTGCCAGGTGGCGCGCAGGTCGGTGACGATCTTGCTGATCAGCGCCAGCCGGCCCGGCCGCGGCTCGCCGCTCTCGGCCATCAGCTCGCGCA
>DASUAC010000561.1:0-13440 GCA_035763985.1 Jatrophihabitans sp.
GCGGAGCTCAACTACCAGGTACAGGTGGTCAGCCCCGAGGACGAGGACCGCGAGCTGCTCGAGTCGTTCGACCTGACCTTCGGCGAGGACGAGGGCGGCGAGGAGACCCTCGCACCGCGGCCGCCGGTGGTGACCGTCATGGGCCACGTCGACCACGGTAAGACCCGCCTGCTGGACGCGATCCGCAAGACGAACGTGCACAGCGACGAGGCCGGCGGCATCACCCAGCACATCGGTGCCTACCAGGTGCACGTCGAGCACGACGGTCAGGACCGCCCGATCACCTTCATCGACACCCCGGGTCACGAGGCGTTCACCGCCATGCGCGCCCGCGGTGCGGCCACCACCGACATCGTCGTGCTGGTCGTCGCGGCCGATGACGGCGTCATGCCGCAGACGATCGAGGCGCTCAACCACGCGCAGGCCGCCGACGTACCGGTCGTGGTGGCGGTGAACAAGATCGACAAGGAGGACGCCAACCCGGCCAAGGTGCGCCAGCAGCTCACCGAGTACGGGCTGGTGGCCGAGGAGTACGGCGGCGACACGATGTTCATCGACGTCTCGGCGCGGTCGAACATCAACATCGACGGCCTGCTCGAGGGCATCCTGCTGACCGCCGATGCGGCGCTGGACCTGCGTGCTAACCCGGACCAGGACGCGCAGGGCATCGCGATCGAGGCGCACCTCGACCGGGGCCGCGGGCCGGTGGCGATCGTGCTGGTGCAGCGCGGCACCCTGCGGGTCGGCGACTCGATCGTGGCCGGCGACGCGTTCGGTCGCGTCCGGGCGATGCTCGACGACGACGGCAAGACGGTCGATGAGGCTGGCCCGGGTACGCCGGTGATGGTGCTCGGCCTGACCTCGGTACCCGGTGCCGGTGACTCGTTCATCGTGGTCGAGGAGGACCGGATCGCCCGGCAGATCGCCGACCGGCGGTCGGCTCGGGAGCGCAACGCCCAACTCGCCTCCACCCGGCGGCGGATCTCGCTGGACGACCTGGACAAGGCGCTGGCAGCCGGCGAGGTGCAGCAGCTGAACCTGATCATCAAGGGTGACGTGTCCGGTTCGGTCGAGGCGCTGGAGGACTCGCTGCTCAAGATCGAGATCGGCGAGGGCAACGACGAGCTCTCGCTGCGCGTCATCGGCCGGGGTGTCGGTGCGATCACCGAGAACGACATCAACCTGGCCATCGCCTCCGATGCCGTGGTGATCGGCTTCAACGTCCGGCCGGAGGGCAAGGCGCGCGAGGCCGCCGAGCGGGAAGGCGTGGACGTCCGGTACTACACGGTCATCTACCAGGCCATCGACGAGATCGAGGCTGCCCTCAAGGGCATGCTCAAGCCCGAATTCGAAGAGGTTCAGCTCGGCACCGCCGAGGTGCGCGAGGTGTTCCGGGTGCCGAAAATCGGCAACGTGGCCGGTTCGCTGGTCCGGTCCGGCACGATCCGCCGCAACTCCAAGGCCCGGCTGGTGCGCGACGGCATCACCGTCAACGAGAACCTGGCGGTGGAATCGCTGCGCCGGTTCAAGGACGATGCCACCGAGGTTCGGGAGGGCTTCGAATGCGGTATCGGGCTCGGCTCGTTCAACGACATCAAGATCGGCGACGTGATCGAGACGTTCGAGATGCGCGAGAAGCCCCGCACCTAGCAGTAGGCAGTGGCCGGGACGTCGCGGTGCGCGGCGTCCCGGCCGTACGCCGGGTCGCTCAGCACCCGCTGCGTATGCACAGCCGTTCAGCAGAAAGGCAATGCCGCAATGGCAGACTCTCCCCGCGCGCGCCGGTTGGCCGGCCGGATCCGGCAGATCGTCGCCTCCTACATCGAGAACCAGATCAAGGATCCGCGGCTGGGCATGGTGACCGTGACCGACGTCCGGATCACCGGTGACCTGCACGACGCCACCGTCTTCTACACCGTGTACGGCGACGAGACGGCCCGGGCCGACTCGGCCGCGGCGCTGGAGGCGGCGCGTGGCCAGATCCGTACCGAGGTGGGACGCCAGACCGGCGTCAAGTTCACCCCGACCATCGCCTTCGTCCTCGACGAGCTGCCCGAGGAGGCCCGGCACATCGACGACCTGCTCGCGGTGGCCCGGCAGGCCGACGCCCAGGTGCAGCAGAGCCGGCTGCACGCGGTGTACGCCGGCGAGGCCGACCCGTACCGCAAGCCTCGGCAGGTCGAGGACGACGACGAATAGGTGACCAGCGCCGAACTGCGGTTCCGGCCGGCCGAGGCGGCGGACTGGCCGGCCATCTGGCCGGTCTTCCAGCAGGTGGTGACCGCCGCCGACACCTATCCGTACGATCCGGCGACCGACTTCGCCGGCGGCCGCGAGATCTGGCTGGCACCGCCGCCGGACCGGGCCTGGCTGGTCACCGACACCGACGGCACGGTGCTCGGCACCTACAAGACCGGCCCGAACCGGGCGGGGCCGGGCGCGCACGTGGCGACCGCGTCGTACATGGTGGCGGCCGCGGCACGCGGTCGCGGGGTGGGCCGCGCCATGGTGCTGCACTCGATCGAGCAGTCCCGCGCCGGCGGCTTCCGGGGCATCCAGTTCAACGCGGTGGCGGCCACCAACACCTCGGCGATCAAGCTGTACGAAGACCTCGGCTTCCGGGTGATCGGCGCCGTGCCGGGCGGGTTTCGCCATCCGCAGCAGGGCTTCGTGGATCTGCTGATCATGTACCTCGACCTGACCGGCGACTGAGCGTCCGGCCGTGACCGAACCGACGATCCAGCGGCCCGGGACCGATCAGCCCGGCGGCCCCGCATCCGGCGAGGCACCGGCCGTCGGCGTACCGACCCGGCGGATCGTCGCGCTGGCCGCCTCCGCCTTCGTGGTGCTGGCCGCCGAGCCGCTGTTCGTGCTGGTCGACACCGCGGTGGTGGGCCACCTCGGCCGGGTGCCGCTGGCCGCGCTCGGCGCGTCCGGCACGGTGATGACGCTGCTGGCCATCGTCGGCAGTTCGCTGGAGTACGGCACCACCGGCCGGGCCGCCCGGTATTTCGGAGCCGGCCGGCGGCAGTCGGCCGTCAACGAGGGCGTGCAGGCGTCCTGGCTGGCCTTCGGGCTGGGCCTGCTGGCGGTGCTGGCCGGCGAGCTGCTCGCCGGGCCGGTGTCCGGGCTGGTGGCCGGGCACAACCCGGCGGTCGCGCAGGACGCCGAGCGCTGGCTCCGGATCGCCGTGCTCGGCCTGCCCGGTGTGCTGCTGGTGCTGGCCGGCAACGGCTGGCTGCGTGGCGTGCAGGACACGGCGACGCCGGTACGGATCGTGCTGCTGGCCAACCTGCTGTCGGCGATCGCCTCGCCGCTGCTGGTGTTCCCGGCGCATCTGGGCCTGGCCGGTTCGGCGGTGGCGAACGTGATCGCGCAGTGGCTCGGCGCCGCGCTGTGCATCCGGGCGCTGCTGGCCGAACGGGTGCCGCTGGCCCCGCAGTGGCGGGTGGTCCGGGCCCAGATGGTGGTCAGCCGGGACCTGGTGGTGCGCGCGGTGGCCTTCCAGGCCGCGTTCATGATCGCCGCCGGGGTGGCCGGCCGGCTCGGTTCGGCGCAGCTGGCCGCGCACCAGATCGGCCTGCAGCTGTGGACGTTCGTCGCGCTGCTGCTGGACTCCTTCGCGATCGCCGCGCAGTCGCTGATCGGCGCGGCGCTCGGCGGCGGGGCGGTCCGGGCGGCCCGGCAGACCGCGTGGCGGGTCAGCTGGTACGGCGTCTCGGCCGGGGTCGTGTTCGCCGCGCTGCTGGCCGCCGGCTGGTACGTGGTGCCGGCGCTGTTCACCACCGACCCGGCGGTGCAGCAGCAGGCGCACGTGCTCTGGCCGTGGCTGGTCGGCATGCAGCCGATCGCCGGCATCGTGTTCGCCCTCGACGGGGTACTGCTCGGCGCCGGCGACAACGTCTTCATGCGCAACGTCACGGTGGCCTCGGCGCTGCTCGGCTTCATCCCGCTGTGCCTGCTGACCCTGCCGCTGGGGCTGGGCCTGGCCGGGGTCTGGGCCGGGCTGACCGGCTTCATCCTGCTCCGGCTGATCGGCATGTCCTGGCGGGTCCGGTCCGGGCGCTGGCTGGTGGTGGGGGAGCAGCGCTGACGCACCCTAGCTAGACTTCTTGCTACACCCTAGCTAGAGTTCTGGCATGGTCACCGAACGCAAGCCGAGCGCCGCCACCCGGGCGCTGTTGTTCGCGCTGCTGGAGTTCCCCGTCGAAGAAGGCACCTGGGGTAGGAACCTCGCGGCTGCCAGCGGGCTCGCCGGCGGCACCGTGTATCCGATCCTCACTCGCCTTGAGCAGCGGGGAGTGCTCGAGTCCGCCGATGAGCAGATCGATCCGGTCGCGGAAGGCCGGCCCGCCCGTCGCTACTGGCGATTCACCGAAAGCGGCGTGCAGTACGCGCGAAACCTGCGGGCCGAACTGGACGCCAGCCGACGACACGCCGTTTCCGTGCCGATCTCGGATCGGGCGCTCAAGTGGGGGCGATTGGTATGAGGGTGGCCGGCCCGCGGCGCGGGTTGCTGTTGCTGGCAGTCATCGTGATCGCAACCTTGATCGGCGCCGTCGAACTGGACGACCCGTGGCGCGCGTTGCTGATCGCTGCCGGCGTTGCGCTGGCGATCGCCGAGGCGACCGCGGTGGGCCATCGGGTAGCCGATGGCCTGTTGTGGCTGGCGGCGCAATTGCTGCCGGCAGACGGCCGGTCGGCGTATCTCCAGATGTGGCGCGCCGACCTGGTCGAATCCGTCGACGGCCAGGGACCCGTCAGTTTCGCCCTGGACGTGTTGCTCAGCGGTCCGCTCACCGCCGTCACCATGCGCCAGTCCAGCCAGTCCAAGCCGATCGACAGCCGGAATTTGCTCGGGGCGTTCTGGCTCACGATTGTTATCGAGTTCTACCTTCCGCTCGGCTGCGGTTGCGCGTTGCTCTTCGTTCCCGGCGCACCGCGGTCGAGCGGTATGGCGTTGCTGCTGGCCACCTGGAGCTGGAACATCCTGCTGGACGTGTCGCGGCGACGGTTGTTCATCCAACTGGGCGCGATCGCGCTGGCCGTCACGTCGATCCAGTTGCCGAACTATTCGGCTCAGGGGTATGCCGGCTGGGCATCGGCCTGCCTGTTGGCGATGCTGGCGTTGCGGCCCCGGTTCGGCTGGTCGGTTCCGCGAACGGCCCTGCTGACCGTTGTCACAGCGGTACCGGTGAGCCTGTTCGGTGCCTTCCGCTGGGACTACTTCGGCCGTGACGTTGCCGAGTCGATCATCTGCCTGGTGATCGCACCGTTGTATGTCATGCTCGGCCGAGGTCTGGCGGTCCTGGCTTGCGAGGCGCATGTCTCGAGGACCCTCAGGGCCATCGCAGTGCCTTATCTGTTGGTTGCGAGCACGTTGTTGGCCGGCGCGGTGCTGGGCTCGATCGGCTGGATGTGCGCCGGCTCGCTGCCGTTCCTCCTGCTCGGTGCGGTGATCGAGCTACGGCGACCGGTGCTCGCTGTGCAGTCACCGGCCGAGGAGACCGCGGCCGACTCGGTGGCCCCACTGGCTTGAGCGGACGGCAACGGCCGTCAGGACCGCCGGCCGGGGAGCCGCTCCGCGACCGTCGGGACCGCGGGCCGGGGAGCCGCAAGCCCGGTGTCGCTAGCCTGGACGCATGCCACGTAAGGGTCCGGCCGGGCCGGGCGGCCTGATCGTGATCGACAAGCCGGCCGGCAAGACCTCGCACGACGTGGTGGGCGTGGTACGCCGGATCGCCGGCACCCGGCGGGTCGGGCATGCCGGCACGCTGGATCCGATGGCCACCGGGGTTCTGGTGGTCGGGGTGGAGCGGGCCACCCGGCTGCTCAACCACCTGGTGCTGACCGACAAGAGCTACACCGCGACCATCCGGTTGGGTGCGGCGACCAGCACCGACGACGCGCAGGGCGAGTTGCTCGGCCAGGCCGACGCGTCCGGGCTGGAACCGGCCGCTATCCGGGCCGGCATGGCCAGGCTGACCGGCGAGATCCTGCAGCGGCCGTCGGCGGTCTCGGCGATCAAGGTCGACGGCCGGCGCGCCTACGACCGGGTACGCGCCGGGGAGGACGTCCAACTGGCTGCCCGGCCGGTCACGGTGAGCCGGTTCGAACCGCTGGCCGAGCCGGAATACCTCGACAAGTATTGCGATATCTCGGTCACGGTGGACTGCTCGTCCGGGACCTACGTGCGGGCGCTGGCCCGCGACCTCGGCGAGTCGCTCGGGGTCGGCGGTCACCTGACCGCGCTGCGCCGCACCCGGGTCGGGCCGTTCGGCCTGCATCAGGCCCGCACGCTGGAGCAGCTCGCCGAGCTGGCTGATCCGGTGACCCTGCCGTTGCCGGCGGCGGTCGCGGCGGCGATGCCGACCAGGCAGCTCACCGAGGACGAGGCGCGCGAGCTCAGCTTCGGACGTCCGATCCCGGCCGCCGGCATCGCCGGCACGTACGGCGGCATCGGCCCGGACGGGTCGGCGGTCGCGCTGCTGGCCGAGTCCGGCGGGACGGCCCGTCCGGTGCTCGGCTTCGCCCCGGCGGGCTGACGGCCAGGCCTCGGCGGGCTGACGGCCAGGCCCGCGCGGGCTGACGGCCAGGGCAGCACCGGCTGCCCGGTAAGCTGAGGGCCGAGGAAATCGCCGTTTGACAATCCAGCTTGAGGAGACCGACCCCGCATGGCCACCACCAACGACCTGAAGAACGGTCTCGTGCTCAACATCGACGGCCAGCTGTGGACCGTGGTGGAGTTCCAGCACGTCAAGCCGGGCAAGGGCGGGGCGTTCGTCCGTACCACCCTGAAGAACGTGCTGTCCGGCAAGGTGGTCGACCGTACCTTCAACGCCGGCACCAAGGTGGAGACCGCCACCGTGGACAAGCGCGGGATGACCTACCTGTACCGGGAGGGGGACGACTTCGTCTTCATGGACGGCGACACCTACGAGCAGGTGCCGGTGCCGGCCGGGGTGGTCGGTGACGCCGCCAACTACCTGCTGGACAACGCCGAGGTGGTGGTGGCCGTGCACGAGGGCGCGCCGCTGTTCATCGAGCTGCCGACCTCGGTCGAGATGCTGATCACCTACACCGAACCGGGCCTGCAGGGTGACCGGGCCACCGGCGGCACCAAGCCCGCCACCGTGGAGACCGGCGCCGAGGTGCAGGTGCCGCTGTTCGTGACCACCGGCGAGAAGATCAAGATCGACACCCGGGACGGTCGCTACCTCGGCCGGATCAGCAGCTAGATGGCCGCTCGGAGCAAGGCCCGCAAGCGAGCGGTCGACCTGCTGTACGAGGCCGACCTGCGCGGTGCGGACCCGGTCAGCACGCTGGCCGACCGGGTTGCCCTGGCCGATCCGCCGATCAGCGATTACACCATCGAGCTGGTCGAGGGGGTGACCGAGCACCGGCAGGCGATCGACGAGCTGCTCAGCAACTACGCGGAGGGCTGGACGCTGGACCGGATGCCGGGCGTGGACCGGGCGGTGCTGCGGGTGGGCCTGTACGAGTTGCTCTGGTCCACCGACGTGCCGGACGCGGTGGCCATCGACGAGGCGGTGGAGCTGGCCAAGTCGCTGTCCACCGACGAGTCGCCCCGGTTCGTCAACGGTTTGCTCGGCCGGGTGCTGCGCAGCCAGGGCCGGACGGACCTGCGAGCCTAGCCCGGCGCGCCGAGCCTAGCCCGGCTCAGCTGGCGGTGTGACCGACCGAACCCGGGGCGAGCACGCCCCAGCCGACCAGCTTGTCGGTGAGCTGGTCGAGTGAGGTGTCGAACATCAGCGCCAGCGCACGCAGGTCCTCGCCCCGGATGGAGAGCACCTTGTTGCCGTAGTCACCGCGCTGCCGCTGGATGGACTGGGCGTACCGGACCAGCGGCGCGGCGTCCTCGGCCGGCACGTGCTGCAGCTTCTGCAGGTCGAGCACGATCTTGTTGCTGCTGTCGATCCGGGCGCTCGGCACGCCCTCCTCGGTGGGCAGCAGTTCGGAGATCGGAACCCCGTAGAACTCGGCCAGCTCGGCCAGCCGGGCCACCGAGACGGCACGGTCGCCGCGCTCGTACGAGCCGACCACCACCGCCTTCCACTTGCCGCCGGACTTGCGCTCCACACCGTGCAACGACAGCCGCTGTTGCGAGCGGACGGCACGCAGCCGGCTGCCCAGGGCACGGGCATACTCCCGGTCGTCGGGTGCCACGCCCGCCGATTCGGCGGAGGGGTCGCGCCCGACGGTGTCAGCACCTCCAGGTCCATCGTCGGTGATGGAGGGAGTTTTGGGCTCTGTCACGTCCCCGTCCTCATATTGGCCGCCGGGGTACCCGGTGGGGGTTTGCTGCTGGTTCCGATATGCTGTAACGCTGACCTCACAGGGTAACAGTGTTTCCACGCACGGTAACTGATGCCGCGACACGTGTCGGTGTGGTGGTACCCCGAGCAAGTCTTGCTGATAAGTTCGACCACGATACGACGTCCTTTAACGACTCGTCCGGTGAGGCGAGGAAGGAGGTCCAAGCGTCATGCCTGGGCAACCCACGTCGACGCCCGTTTCCCGGGGCGCCGCAAGCACCGCGAAGACCGTCCTGCAACCCGATGACATCGCTCGGGTGCTGGATCGGATCGCACATCAAATCCTGGAGAAAACCCACGGCGGCACCGACCTGGTGCTGCTCGGCATCCCCACCCGTGGGGAACCGCTGGCCCGCCGGCTGGCCGAGCGCATCGGCAGCTTCGGCGGCATCGAGGTCGGCCTCGGTTCGCTGGACATCACGCTCTATCGCGACGATCTGCGGTCCCGCGCGGTACGTCCGCTGGGCCGTACCGTGGAACCTGCCGGCGGCGTGGACGGCAAGCTGGTGATCCTGGTCGACGACGTCCTCTTCTCCGGCCGGACGGTACGAGCGGCGCTGGACGCGCTGACCGACCTGGGCCGGCCACGAGCGGTGCAACTGGCGGTGCTGATCGACCGCGGCCACCGGGAATTGCCCATTCGCGCCGACTATGTGGGCAAGAACCTGCCCACCTCGGCGGATGAACAGGTGCATGTCAGCGTCGCCGAGATCGACGGCGCGGACGGCGTCACCATCGCAGCCGGAGAGGAGAACTGATGGCCAGGCACCTGCTCTCGGCGGCGGACCTTACGCCGAAAGAGATCGGTCAGATTCTGGATTCGGCCGAGCAGATGGACGCCATCCAGAACCGCGAGGTGAAGAAGCTGCCGGCGCTGCGCGGGCGCACCGTGGTGAACCTGTTCTTCGAGGACTCGACCCGGACGCGGTCGAGCTTCGAGATCGCCGGCAAGTGGCTGTCCGCCGACGTGATCAACGTCAGCGCCAAGGGCTCCAGCGTCAGCAAGGGCGAGAGCCTGCGCGACACCGCGCTGACGGTGGCCGCGATGGGGGTGGACGCGCTGGTGGTCCGGCACGCCAGCTCCGGGGCGGTGCAGCGGATCGCCGGCTGGGTCGACTGCCACGTGGTCAACGCCGGTGACGGAACTCACGAACATCCCACCCAGGCGCTGCTGGACGCCTTCACGCTGCGCCGGCGGCTGGGTGAGCTGACCGGCCGGCACGTGGTGATCGTCGGTGACCTGACGCACAGCCGGGTGGCCCGTTCCAACGTGCTGCTGCTGCGGTCGCTCGGCGCCCAGGTCACCCTGGTCGCCCCGCCCACCCTGATGCCGGCCGGGGTCGCCAGTTGGGACTGCGTGACCAGCTGGGACCTGGACGCCACGCTGGCCGGCAAGGTGGCCGGTGACGTGGACGCGGTGATGATGCTGCGGGTGCAGCGGGAGCGGATGACCGGTGGCTACTTCGCCACCGAACGGGAGTACGCGGCCAGCTACGGGCTGGGCCCGGCCCGGCTGGATCTGCTGCCCGAGCACGCCCCGGTGCTGCATCCGGGCCCGATGAACCGGGGGCTCGAGATCTCCTCGATGGCTGCCGACAGCCCGCGCTCGGTGGTGCTGGACCAGGTCCGCGCCGGTGTCGCGGTCCGGATGGCGGTGCTCTACCACGTGGTGGCCGGCGCCGACGAGCCGGCCGGGCTGGCCGGCGCGGGGGTGGCCGGATGACGCCGCACGGGATGACGCCGCACGGGATGACCTCACACAAGATGACGCCGAATGAGACGACCTCGCACGAGATGACCTTGCTGCGCGGCGCCCGGCCGCTCGGCGGCCGGCCGGTCGACGTGTTGCTCGCCGACGGCCTGATCGCCGAGATCGGGCCGAAGCTGCCGGTGCCGGACGGGGCGGAGCTGATCGACGCCGGCGGCGCGGTGCTGTTGCCGGGCCTGGTCGACCTGCACGCCCACCTGCGCGAACCGGGCCGGGAGGACGCCGAGACGGTGGCCACCGGCTCGGCGGCCGCCGCGCTGGGCGGCTACACCGCGGTGCACGCGATGGCCAACACCAACCCGGTGGCCGACAACGCCGAGATCGTCGAGCAGGTGCTGGTGCTCGGCCGGCAGGCCGGCCTGGTCGACGTACGCCCGGTCGGTGCGGTGTCGGCCGGCCTGGCCGGCGAACGACTGGCCGAGATCGGCAGCATGGCCCGGTCGGCGGCCGCGGTCCGGGTGTTCTCCGACGACGGACATTGCGTCGCCGACGCCCGGCTGATGCGCCGGGCGCTGGAATACCTCAAGCCGTTCGACGCGGTGCTGGCCCAGCACGCCCAGGATCCGCAGCTGGCCGACGGCGCCGCCTGCGCCCACGAGGGCGAGCTGTCCGGCCGGCTGGGGCTGGCCGGCTGGCCCGCGGTAGCCGAGGAGAGCATCATCGCCCGGGACGTGATGCTGACCCGGCACACCGGTTCCCGGCTGCACGTCTGCCACGTCTCCACCGGGGGCAGCGTCGAGGTGATCCGGTGGGCCAAGAGCCGCGGCATCGACGTGACCGCCGAGGTGTGCCCGCACCACCTGCTGCTGACCTGCGACCTGCTCACCGGCTACGACCCGGTGTACAAGGTGAACCCGCCGCTGCGGCCGGCCGAGGACGTCGAGGCGCTGCGGGCCGGGCTGGCGGACGGGACGATCGACGCGGTGGCCACCGACCACGCCCCGCACGCGCCGCACGACAAGGATCACGCCTTCGGCGACGCGGCGTTCGGCATACTCGGCCTGCAGACCGCACTCGGCGTGGTGATTTCGGTGATGGTCGAGACCGGCCTGCTGGACTGGGCGGGGCTGGCCGACCGAATGAGCGTGCGGCCGGCGGTGATCGGCCGGCTGGCCGGGCACGGCCGGCCGATCGTGGCCGGCGAGCCGGCCAACCTGACCCTGGTGGACCCGGCACAGCGCTGGACGGTGGTACCCGGCGAACTGGCCTCGCTGGCGAGCAACACCCCGTACGCCGGACGGGAGCTGCCCGGCCGGGTGCTGGCCACCTTCCTGCGCGGCCGGGCCACGGTGGCCGGCGGCGAGCTGGTCCGGAGCCGGCGGCCGGCGGTGACCGGCTCGTGACCGGCAGCGCGCTGCTGGTGCTGGAGGACGGACGCAGCTTCCTCGGCGAGTCGTACGGCGCGGCCGGCGAGACGTTCGGCGAGGCGGTCTTCAACACCGGCATGACCGGCTATCAGGAAACCCTGACCGACCCGTCCTACCACCGCCAGATCGTGGTGCAGACCGCGCCGCACATCGGCAACACCGGCGTCAACGACGAGGACGCGGAGTCGGCGAGGATCTGGGTTTCCGGTTATGTGGTAAGGGATCCGTCCCGTCGGGTGTCCAACTGGCGGGCCTGCCGGTCACTGGCCGAGGAGCTGCGGCGGCACGACGTGGTGGGCATCAGCGGGATCGACACCCGGGCGCTGACCCGGCACCTGCGCGAGCGCGGCGCGATGCGGGCGGCCATCTCCAGCGTCGACCTCGACCGCGAGTCGCTGCTGGCCAAGGTGCTCGACTCGCCGCCGATGACCGGGGCCGACCTGACCGGTGAGGTGAGCACCACCGAGCCGTACCGGATCGACGCGCTCGGCGAGCACCGGTTCACCGTCGCGGCGCTGGACTACGGCATCAAGGCGATGACCCCGCGCCGGATGGCCGAACGCGGCATCACCACCCACGTGCTGCCGGCCTCGACCGGCACGGCCGAGGTGCTGGCCACCGGCGCCGACGCGGTGTTCCTGGCCAACGGCCCCGGCGATCCGGCCACCGCCGACGCCGCGGTCGCGGTGGTGCGCGAGCTGCTGGAGCGGCGGGTGCCGATCTTCGGCATCTGCTTCGGCAACCAGATCCTGGGCCGGGCGTTCGGCTTCGGCACCTACAAGCTGCGGTACGGCCACCGGGGCATCAACCAGCCGGTGGCCGATCTGGCCACCGGCAAGGTGGAGATCACCGCGCACAACCATGGCTTCGCGGTCGACGCGCCGCTGGACGCACCGGCCGACACCGACTTCGGCGAGGTACGGGTCAGCCATGTGTGCCTGAACGACAACGTGGTGGAGGGCCTGCGCGCCTACGACGTGCCGGCGTTCTCGGTGCAGTACCACCCGGAGGCGGCGGCCGGACCGCACGACGCGGACTACCTGTTCGACCGGTTCGCCGAGTTGCTCCGACAGCGGGAGCGCTCACATCAGAAGGGCTCGCATGCCTAAGCGCTCGGACATCGACCACATCCTGGTGATCGGCTCCGGGCCGATCGTGATCGGGCAGGCCTGCGAGTTCGACTACTCCGGCACCCAGGCCTGCCGGGTGCTCCGGGCGGAGGGCTTCCGGGTCAGCCTGATCAACTCCAACCCGGCCACCATCATGACCGACCCGGAGTTCGCCGACGCCACCTACATCGAGCCGCTGACCGTGGAGTACGTGGAGAAGGTGCTGTCCACCGAGGCCGAACTCGGCAATCCGGTGGACGCGCTGCTGGCCACCCTGGGCGGCCAGACCGCGCTGAACCTGGCGGTCGCGCTGCACACCAGCGGGGTGCTCGAGCGGTACGGGGTGGAGCTGATCGGCGCCGACATCGAGGCCATCTCCCGGGGCGAGGACCGGCAGCGGTTCAAGGAGATCGTCCGGGCGGTCGGTGGCGACGTACCGGCCTCGGCGGTCTGCCACAGCCTGGACGAGGCGGTGACGTTCGCCGGGACGGTCGGCAACCAGGTGGTGATCCGGCCGTCCTTCACCATGGGCGGCCTCGGCTCCGGGATGGCGCACTCGGCCGAGGACGTACGCACCATGGTCGAGCGTGGCCTGGCGGCCAGCCCGGTGCACGAGGTGCTGGTCGAGGAGAGCGTGTTCGGCTGGAAGGAGTTCGAGCTGGAGCTGATGCGCGACCGCAAGGACAACGTGGTCGTGGTCTGCTCGATCGAGAACGTCGATCCGATGGGCGTGCACACCGGCGACTCGATCACGGTGGCCCCGGCGATGACGCTGACCGACCGGGAATACCAGCGGATGCGCGACCTCGGCATCGCGGTGCTGCGCGAGGTGGGCGTGGACACCGGCGGCTGCAACATCC
>DASUAC010000562.1:0-13137 GCA_035763985.1 Jatrophihabitans sp.
GGGCGAACTTGCCGCGGATCGCCTTGCCGCGCAGCACCGAATGCGAGCGGTAGCCGGGTACGTCCACCAGCCACTCGAAACCCTTGCCGAGACCGTCCACCATCTCGTCCAGGTTCTCCGGCTCCGCGCCGAAGATCTCGATCACGGTGAAGTCGTCGCGGTGCGGGCCGATCTCGGTGTGCTCGCCCTGGGACGGGTGCCGCTCGGTGTAGACCACCTCGGTCTGCAGCAGCTGGATCATCGTGGTCAGTTCGGTGAACAGCGGGATCTGGTGGCGGAACTCGTCGCTGGCGTAGCGCGCCTCCAGGTTCTCCTGCGCCTTCCACTGGATGAAGTTGGCGGTGCCGATCTTGTCCTGGCCGGCGTGCACGGTGCTGGAGACCCAGCCGTCGTAGCCGGCGTTGTTCACGATCTGGCGCATCGCGCCGAGCAGCAGGTCCTGCTTCTCCGGCTCGTCGGCGCGGAACAGGTTGAGCACGGTCAGATAACCGCTGTCGGGCGAGATGATGGGCATGAAAGCTCCTCTGTTCCTTCCGGTTCTTGGGGGGACTTGCGTTGTGCTGTCGGGCTCAGGAAGCCTGTTGTGCCAGCGCCGGCTGGCTGTTCTCGGCCGGCTCGGCATACCAGTGCGCGAGCGCCTCGGTGAGGCCGACCGGGCCACCGCCACGTGAGCTGACCCAGGCGACGTAGCCGTCCGGGCGCACCAGCACCGCGTCCACGCCGGCCAGTACGCACGGGCCGGGCACGGTCGGCTTGACCACGTCGACGAGCTGCTGCCAGGGCTCGGCCGCGTCCTGGATGTTCTTGTCCCAGGCCAGGTTGAGCAGCACCATCCGCCCCGACTGCAGCAGCTGGTACAGCGATCCCTTGCTGGTGCCGGGGATGATGAACTCCTGATTGCGCAGCCGCCGGCCGAGCAGCGGATGCGGGTCCTCTTGGCCGGCCGAATAGCCGTAGTCGTAGCGGATGTCCTGGCCGGTCACCATGCCGGCCAGATGCCGCTGCACGGCGGGGAACTCGAGCAGCTCGGTGAACAGCTCGCGGACCGGCTCGATCTCCTCGCCGCTGAGGTAGAGGATGCGCTGGGCCAGCGTGTTGGTGATCACCCGGGCGCCGACCGGTTGCCGCTCGGCGTGGTAACTGTCCAACAGGCGGGGTGCGGCATGACCGTGTATCGCGGCGGCGAGCTTCCAGCCCAGGTTCACCGCATCGCCGATGCCGCCGCTCATGCCCTGCGCGCCGATCGGCAGGTGCACGTGCACGGCATCGCCGGCCAGGAACACCCGATCGTTACGGTAGGAACCGGCTTGCTTGCTGGAGTCGGTGAACCAGCTGACCCAGAGCGGCTCGGCGTGGTGGATGTCCTCGCCGGTGAGCCGTTCGAAGGCGTCGGCCACCTCGGCGAAGCTCGGCGGCTGGTCGCTGTGCCGGGGGCCGGTCGTGCGCTCGTACACGCCGACCCGGAACACGTCGGGGCCGGCCGGCAGCACCATCACCATGCCGCCCGGCACCCGCTCGCCGGAGAACCGCGGGCGCAGCTTCACCCCGCGCACGTCGGCCAGCCACATCTCGATCACCGCGTCGGTACCGAGGAATTCGATGCCGGAGAGCTCGCGCACCGTGCTGCGCGAGCCGTCGCAGCCGACCAGGTAGCGGGCCCGCAACCGGCGGGTGCCGTGCGGGGTGCGTACCTCGGCGGTGACGCCCAGCTCGTCGGTGGTCAGGCCGATCAGCTCGTGCTGCCGGCGTAACTCCGCACCGAGACCGGTGGCCCACTCGGCCAGGATCGCCTCGGTGCGCGACTGCGGGATGCCGCGGGCGCCGTACGAGCCGCCTTCGATCACCCCGAAATCGATGGGCAGTCCGCCGAAGTGGCCGATCGGGATGGTCTCCAGCTCGCCGAACCGCGGCAGCAGCCCGCGCTGGTCGAACTCCTCGATGGCCCGGGCGGAGAAGCCGAGCGCCCGGGACTGCTGCACCGGCTCGGCACGGCGTTCCAGCACGATGGTGGAGACCCCGGCCAGCCGGAGCTCACCGGCAAGCATCAATCCGGTCGGTCCGGCACCGGAGATCAGGACGTCGGCAGCATAGGTCTCCACGTTTGGATTTCCGCCTTTCGGGAAAGCGATTCTGCGAAGGGGTGATCGCGCCGGCTCGGCTGTCCGCCGTCGTCGGTGCTCGGCGCGGATATCAGACTGGGTCGAGCCGGCAGGCCCGGTCAAGCGGTGGAGGTGACCGAAGGCTTACGTCCTCGAGGCCGCCGTCATCGGGCGTCCCGACGCGGGCATGTGCGACTGCGGAGGCTCCGCAGTCGTACGGCGCTAGACCATTCGCCGACGGCGAATGTGGCGCAATAGTATGTTCATCCGCGAATTCGCTGCCAGCTCTGGCGGCCCGGCGGGCTGCCCGGAATGCTGATCAGCACCGAGCCTGTGGGTGCGTGCGCACCCATGTGGAAACGATGGCTGTCTCGGTGACCCCACCAATCCGATCAGAACTGGAGGCGGCTGCATCGTGTCGCGTTATGACTGGGGCAAGGAGAATCCGGCGATCGAGGAGTTGCGGGCGGCCATCGAGCCGACCCGGCTCAGCATCGTCAAGCATCCGATCTACCACCAGCTGAACAGCCTGGCCGACGTGAACACCTTCACCGAGAACCACGTGTTCGCGGTGTGGGACTTCATGTCCCTGCTGAAGAACCTGCAGCGCAACCTGACCTGCGTCGAGGTGCCGTGGGTGCCGCGCGGCTCGAGTGAGAGCCGGCGGCTGATCAACGACATCGTGCTGGTCGAGGAGAGCGACGAGTTCGGCGACGGATTCACCAGCCACTTCGAGCTGTACGTCGACGGGATGGCGCAGGCCGGCGCGGACACCCAGCCGATAATCGACTTCCTGAACCGGCTGCGGGCCGGTGAGACCGTGCGGGAGGCGATCGCCGACGATTCGGTGCCGCCGGCCGCGGCCGCATTCGTCTCGGCCACCTGGGACTTCATCGAGAACGCGCCGCTGCACTGCCAGGCCGCGGCGTTCGCGTTCGGCCGGGAGGATCTGATCCCGGAGATGTTCGACCAGGTGATCAAGATCGACGACCAAGGCGGCAAGCTGGCCACCTTCCGGGACTACCTGGCCCGGCACATCGAGGTGGACGGCGAGGAGCACACGCCGATGGCGATGGCGATGCTGGCCGACCTGTGCGGCGACGACCCGGTGAAGTGGGACGAGTGCGAGCAGACGATCCTGGCCGCGCTGCGCGCCCGGCACGCGCTGTGGGACGGCATCCGGGCCGAGCTCGGTTCCCGGCCGTTGCTGGCGGTTTCCTCGTGACGGTGCTGGTCACCGGCGCGGCCGGCCGGGTCGGCAGCCGGCTGGTGCCCCGGTTGCTGCGTCTGTTCGGCGAGATCCGGATCCTGGTACGGGATCCGGCTCGCGCCGAGCCGCTGGTGGCCCTCGGCGCCGAACCGGTGGTCGGCGACCTCACCGACCCGGGCTGCCTGGAGCAGGCGGTCAAGGGGGCGCACGCCGTGGTGCACCTGGCCACGGTGTTCCGGCCGGGACCGGAGATCGAGGCGGTGAACGTGACCGGCACGGCGGCGCTGGCCCAGGCCGCCCTCGCCGCCGGCACCGAACGCTTCGTCTACGTCAGCACGAACCAGGTGTACGGGCCGGGCCGCGGCCGGCCCGCGGTGGAGACCGACGAGCCGCGGCCGGATCGTCCGTACTCGCAGACCAAAACGGCCGCCGAGCGGTCGTTGCTCGCGCTGTGCCCGGCCGGACTGGGTCTGCGGATCCTGCGGCCGCCGGTGATCTACGGCGACGGCGACCCGAAGCTCACCGAGATGGTGCGGTTCCTGGACGGCCCGCTGCACCGGCGGACCCAACTGGTGCACCATGCCGACGTGGCGCAGGCGGTGCTGCTGGCGTTGCGAACCCCCGGCGTGGACGGTGAGATCTTCAACGTCGGCGACGACGCGCCGGTGACCACGTACGAGCTGCTGGCCCTGAACGGGGCTCGGCCGCCGGCCGATTCGGCCACCGAGCCGCTGGACGATCCGTGGCAGAGCATCATCGACAGCTCGAAGATCCGGCGGCTGCTGGGCTTCCGGCCGTTCTATCCGTCGCTGTCCTCGGCGGCGGACGCGCTGGCGCTGTAGCTCTGCGCTCTTCGGGCTAGCGTCCATCGTTCGCTCGCGACACCGCCGTCTCGGGGTACCGTCTGCGGCATGGCGGCGTCGCCGGCGGACGTGCAGCGGATCATCTCGGGCCTGCCCGAGGTGACCGAGGGTTCGCGGTTCGGCAACCGCACGTGGTCGGTGGCCGGCAAGGCGTTCGCCTGGGAACGTCCGTTCAGCAAGGCGGATCTCAAGCGGTACGGCTCCGATCCGGTGCCGGACGGCCCGATCCTGGCGGTCCGGACCGCGGACCTCGGCGAGAAGGAGGCGCTGCTCGCCACCGGCACGCCCGGCCTGTTCACCATCCCGCACTTCAACGGCTATGCCGCGGTGCTGGTCCAGCTCAAGCGGGTCGCCAGGAAGCCGCTGGGTGAGGTGCTGCTGGACGGCTGGCTGGCCTGCGCGCCGCCGGCGCTGGCGACGGAGTACCTGAACCGTCGCTGACGGCCTCCGTCGGTCCGTCCAACAGTTGTAGACACGCCGTCTCGATATGTTCGTTTGCCGTTATTGCGGCCGATACGATCCGCCTCGACCCCATCACGGACGACGGCAGGACGCGATGACACAGCCGGCACGGAGTGCAGCCCGGCGTGCGTCGGACTCCTCGCGCGAGCCGCTGGCGGAGGTGCCGGCCGACGAGCCGGCGATCGAGGCGGTTCAGGTTCCGGTGGCCGGCCTGGCGCTGGCCGGTCCGCAGACGGTGCACCGGATGCCGCATGCGCCGCGGGACGTGCTGGGCGCGCTGCGCCGCCGGGCCAGTTGCTGCGATCAGCCGCACGGCCAGCCCGAGCCGGCCGATCGGCTGACCCTGCGGCGCAGTGCCGTGATCCGGCGGGCGCCGCAGCCCTCGGCGACGCTCGGCGAGTTCGTCGACCCCGATGCGCCGGGTTTCGTGTTCCTGCCGACCGGACGGGCGAACGAGTACCGGATCAAGGGCAGCGAGATCGTGGTGACCTGGGAGGCCGAGTCCGGGCACTGGGTCGGCGCGGACGGCCTCGTCGTGCAGTTCCAGCCGCAGCCGACCGCCGGCCCGACGCCGGCCCTGGACCTGAGCGGCGGCCTGCCGCTGCCCAAGACCTCGAAGATCCCTGCGAATCTGGGCGAGAACTACTTCAGCATGGAGCACTTCAAGCACCTCGGCGTGTACGACCAGATGATGGCGCTGGCCGAGCTGGTCAACAAGTTCCCGATCACGCCGTACGAGTTGCTGGCCGGTGCCGACGGCCGGGACGAGCGGCCGATGAAGTTCTACCGCTACCACAAGTTCCCGATCGGCTTCGACGATCCGCAGTACGTCCTCGGCGGCGGCCTGAACAAGGTGGAGATCACCGAGGAATGGCAAGCGAAAACCCTGAAGAAGCTGATCTCGGATCGACGGAAGCTGCTGGCCTCGATCACGCTGAACGATCCGGGGAAGCTGGTCAAGGCGATGGAACGGTTCCAGGCCAACGCCATGTCCACGCCGTTCATCGCCACCACCTCGGACCGCGGCTACGCCGAGTCGCTGTACCGGGACTACCCACCCGGCGACGGCCAGCGGGCAGTGCTGCTGGTGATCGAGGGGCCGCGGGGCCGGACGTTCAACTTCGAGGAGATGTATCAGACCGTCCAGGGCGCCGGTGGCGGCCGGGCGGAGTGGAACTGGCGGACCAGCGCGAACCGGGCCAAGGACGCCGACCAGGCCGAGTTCGGGCTGCCGGATCTGTTCATCCCGCTGCGCGGGGTGAGCCCACTCGGTTTCCGGATCGTGGAGATCGTGGAAATGAGCATGCCGCCGCCGGACCTGTGGGACGAACTGTCGGTCGACCAGCGGATGCAGGTGCTGCAGGCCCGCCGGCCGCCGAGAGTGCCGGCCCTGATGGCGCCGTCGCACGCCGCGTCGAGCAAACCCCCGGACTCGGACGGAGATGAGGTGTGACCACTGAGCCGCCGGAGCTGGACGTGTTCATCCGGCTCAGCGAGGTGCTGCTGGACGCATCGGGCCTGTCCCGATCGGCCGCCGCCGAGGTGTACGCGATCGTCGTCGCCGCCGCGCCGGCCCGGTACGGCATCGACGGCAGCCAGCCGCCGATGACCGCGCTGCTGGCTACCTTCGCCGAACAGGAGGCGCTCGGCGCCGAAGGGCTGGCGGACCGGCTGGTCAGTGTGCTGTACGCCGACGGCACGCTCGGCCCGATGGCCAAGAACCTGATAATCACCTGGTACAACGGCGGATTGGGGTTGGCGGTGCTGTCGCCGGCCAACTACGGCGCCGCGTTGGTCTGGCCGGTGATCTCCGCGCAGCCGCCGGGATTGCCCGGGCCGTACTACGGCAGCTGGGCATACCCGCCGCCGAACCTGGTGACCGAGCCGGCCGTTGCCGCGGCAGCGGCTTCCGATGGTGCGGCGATGGCGGCGCCGGTGCAGGTGTCGGCCACGCTGCGGACGCCGGCGGAGGAGACGTCGTGACCGACTGCGACGTGCTCATTGCCGGCGCCGGGATCGCCGGTGCGCTGATCGGGTACCAGCTCAGCCGGGCCGGGATTGCGGTCACCTTCGTGGACGCCGGCGACCGGGCGTACTTCGATGCCGCGACCGGTGCCGATCAGCGGGACGAACTGGTCCGCCGGTTCTTCGCCGCGCCGGTGAAGACCACCAACTCGGCGTTCCCGAACCTGGCCGCCGCGCCGAGTCCGGACGAGGGGGCGCTGAACGCCTACTTCGTCGAGCGCGGGCCGGCGCCGTTCCAGAGCACATACCTGCGGATGGTCGGCGGCACCACGTACCACTGGCTGGGCACCGCACTGCGGTACACGCCGGGTACGTTCGCCGAGCGGAGCCGGTACGGCCGCGGCGCGGATTGGCCGTTCGGATATGACGAATTGGAGCCGTGGTACTGGCGGGCCGAGCAGGCGATCGGGGTGGCCGGCGACGACGCCGAGGACTTGGGTTCGCCGCGGGCGCCGGGCCAGGGCTATCCGATGCCGCCGGTGCCGGCCAGCTACAACGACCAGTTGGTGATGGCGGCGACCGCCGGGCTGTGCGTGGACGGGTTGCCGGTCGAGTTCCGGACCACCCCGCAGTCGCGGAACACCCTGTTGTATCAAGGGCGTCCGGCGTGTGCGGGCAGTGCGAACTGCATTCCGATCTGCCCGATCCAGGCCAAGTACGACGCCAGCGTGCACCTGAAGTGGGCGATGAATCCGTCGCTGGATCCGTCCTCGCCAAGTGGTGCGCGGCCGGCCCGGTTGCTGACCGGCCTGACCGTGACCCGGGTGCTGGTCGGGCCCGATTCGCAGGTGTCCGGGCTGGTGGTGAAGGCGCCGGGTGTCGAGGAGCGGGTGCTCACCGCGCGGACGTACGTGCTGGCGCTCAACGCGATCGAGAACGCCAAGGTGCTGTTGTGTTCGGCGACCGAGTCGCTGCCGAACGGGGTGGCCAACTCGAGCGACGCGGTGGGCCGGTACCTGATGGACCACGACGTCAAGATCACCTACGCCCGGTTGCCCAAGCCGGCCTACCTGTTCCGCGGGCCGCTCAGCACGGCCGGGGTGGAGTCGATGCGGGAGGGCTCATTCCGTTCGCGGCGCGCGGCATTCCGGATCGAGCTGCAGAACACCGGCTGGAGCTGGGCGGCCGGTTCGCCGTTCACCGATGTCACCGCGCTGGTCAACCAGGGGCTGACCGGGGCGGCGCTGCGCAAGGCGGTGGCCTGGCAGGTGAACACCCAGATCGAGCTGAACGGGTTGATCGAGCCGGAGCCCGATCCGTCGAATCGGGTTCGGCCGTCGGCAACTTTGCGCGACGCTCTGGGCGTCCCTCGGCCGGAATTGACCTATTCCATCGGGCAATACTCCATCGATGGTGCAGCAGCGTTCTGGACGGCGGCGCAGGCGGTGTACCAGCGGCTGGGTGCCACCGAGGTGGCCGAGGTGCCGGGTTGGCAGGGTGCCGGGCATCTGATGGGTACCCATCGGATGGGGACCGATCCGGCGTCGTCGGTCTGTGACGGGTACGGCCGTACGTTCGACCATCCGAACCTGTTCCTGACCGGCAGCGGGCTGTTTCCCACGGTGGACGCGGCCAATCCGACGCTGACCATCGCGGCGGTGGCGCTGCGCACGGCGGCGCAGCTGGTCGAGGCGTTCACCGGAAAGGGTGATGCGGCATGACCGTTGCCGTTGATGCACCGACTCGGGATGAGTTGATCCGGCAGCTGGCGGTGGCGGCCGAACTGGAGCACGGGCTGTGCCTGCAGTACCTGTTCACCGCGGCGACGCTGAAGGACAGCATCGACGAGGGAGGGCTGACCGACGCCGAGCTGATCGCGGTGCGGTCCTGGAAGGGCACGCTGAACTTCGTGGCGGCGCAGGAGATGCTGCACTTCGCGCAGGTGTGCAACCTGGCCATCGCGGTGGGCGGCCAGCCGAATTTCAGCCGGCCGAACTTCCCGCAGCGACCGGGGTATTACCCGACCGGGCTGCCGTGGGGACTCTGGCCGTTCGGGCTGGACGTGGTCGAGTTGTACGCCTGCTACGAGCGGCCGGCGCAGTGGCTGCACGGCGCGCCGCCGGAGTGGTTGCCGCTCGATCGTCCGGCTGCGTCGACCTTTCCGTCGTTGCTGGCCGACGCGCCTGCTGTGAAGGACCCGTTCGCGCATCTGCCATCCCGGTTCGAGCGGCCGCAGGCGGTAGCCCAGGAGACGATCGGGCAGCTGTACACCGCGATCGCCTTGGCGTTCCAGGAGATTCGCGGGGTGATCATCGGGGATCCGGCGCGGCAACTGGACGGCCGGACGATGGGCATCCCCCAGCTGGTACGGGTGGTGGACGTGTCCAGCGCGCTGCGCGGGATCGAGCTGGTTGTGGAGCAGGGCGAGGGGCTGGCCGACGACCGGCCGGACAGCCACTTCGGCGCGTTTCTCACTATGCGGCAGCAGCTTGTGGACTTGTCTACGCGGCCGGGCTTCGCGCCTGCGCGGGACGTGGCGGCGAATCCGCTGTCCCGGCTGCACATCGACAACAACTACCCGGGCTGGCGGCTGATCACCGATCCGTACACCCGTGCGGTGAACGACCTGAACTCCGAGGTCTACCGGACGATGCTGGACCTGCTGGCCCTGGTCATCTCCTATGGCGATTCGGCTGCCGGCGCGGCGGCATTGCGCGTCATGACCGGAGTTGTCGCGCCGCTGGGCGAGGCGCTGACCCACCTGCCGATGGGTACGGACGGCAGCCCGGGTGATTCGGTGCGTGCAGCCTTTGCCGGGCCGAGCTTCGAGGTGGACTATCCGGCGCCGCCGCTGCCTCCTCCCCCGGCCGGCAAGGTGATCGTGCTAGAGCGGCTCACCCGGTGCGCGGCGTGGGCCGAACAGCTGGCCGCTGCTGGCCTGGCCGAAGCATCCGTGCTCGCAGCAGCGTCGAGAACGCTGACCGACATCGTCAGCCAGCTGTAGTTCACGCTGGCTGGCGTGCCCTCAGCGACGGACTCGCGGACTCAACCGCAGCACTTTCCGTCGAAGCGAGCCCATGGTTGATCGTCGGCTAAGTCGATCTCACGCCAGTTCATACAGGATGCCATGCTTGCTGGCCATGCTGGATTCGACAGATTCGGCCAGCGCTGAATCGTGGACGAGCAGGCCGAACTCGATATTGAGTTGCTCGGCGCTATAGGAGAAGTTCGCGCTGGTGAGTAGCAGGTATTGATGGTCGATGATGACGAACTTGGCATGGCTGCGGACGCGCTTGCCACCGGGCAGAATCCTGGATCGGTACACAGTCGCCTTCGGCAGATGATCTTTGACCGAGGTAGCCTCGACAACCTCTCCATCGACGTAAACCGTGACGGTAACGCCTGGTTGTGCTGCTGCGTATTTGAGTGCGCCCCACATGTTTGACGTGTCCTGGAAGTTATAGGTGGCACAGGTGACCGCGATGCGCGCTCCTTCGACGAGGCGGTGGAACTCGCCGGTCAGGTGGCCCACCTTGGCTTCGTTGCCGGGCATCGTCCAGACCGGAGTCAGGTCGTGTCGAAGCGACTTTGCACCGGCGATCGCCTTGAGCACCGCTGCAGTTCGGAACGACTCCTGGTGCCCGAGACCCGCAGCGACGAGTAGTTGCTTGGCTCGTTCCCGCCGTGCAGTATTGACGGCGGTCAGCGCCTTGATCGTGTGCTGGCCGGACTCAAACTGCACCGCGAGCGCCTCGGCTTCGCTGGCGGTGAGAAACTCCCCGAGCACGCCGTATGGCTCAGAGGGCATCCACGCTCCCGAAAAACCCGGGCACGGTGTCGCCTGTGGCCGTCGGGAGGTTGAGCAGGAAGCGTCGGTCGAGAAAGCGATTGGCCTTCTCGCATGAGGTTTCCGAGGCAAACGAGCAACAGTGACATGCCGCCCCATGCAAGAAGTCCTCCGGGTCACTTGGGGTCCGCATCGCGCACACCGGGTCCGACGAGCAGCGGGACGCCCTTCGCAGCGCCGCAACGACAAGCCCGTGGAGCCGATTCGGTTCGGAGAGGGCGACGAGCCCACCGAGAGTGCCTTCGCTGTCCGAGGCGGTGGTGCAGATCAAAAGCCCGGCTGCGGCCTCCCGATCCGGCGAAGCGGACCAGCCGTAAATCCGCTCGGCGAGGCTCGCCGCGCCGTAACCGCTGTACATCGCCATCTCGCGGATCAGCGAGTGCGAGAGCGTGTGCAGCAGCCAGTATCGCGGCGCGGGCAACCGGGTGTCGGGGTCGACGTTCTTGGCGGTTTCGGAGAAGCGGCGCGCGAAGTTGCGGCGATGCGACGCTCGGTGTGCCTCCCACAAAGGAGTGGCCCGGATACCGTCCTCCCAGGAAGCGACCGCGGCGAGGTCGAGCTGCAGGAAGATCCCTTCGCCGCGGTCCTCGGTTGCCGGCACCCAGGTCGGTTTGCCATTGCGGGTGAGTTTGACCAGGCGGCTGACGAGGTCGTTGACGCGATCCATCTCATCGAGCCGGGTAAAGCCGAGGACGGCGTTGACCTTCTTCATCTGGTTCACTGCCACCACGCGGCTGATCCGCGGGTGCAGATCGGGATCGCGTTGAGCCTCGGTGACCATGAGGCCGCTAGAGTTCTGCTGCTGCGGGAACAGCGATGGTTTCTGCAGGTAGCGCCATTCGGGGATCAGCAGATCGATCGGGTCCCACGCGGCGAGTTTCTCCTGGCGTTGCTCCTCGGTATCGGTGGGGGCGAGCGCGTCGGCGACCGCGGCAGCGATGTCGTCGTCGGTGACGCCAGTGAGATCGATGTTGTTCGCGGCCGCTAGCGCCCTGATGACTGCGACCTGGTCGCCGAACTGCTTGACCTGCTCGACTCCTAGCTCGACGCGCAGCCGGTCGGCGAGCGCCTCCTTCTCCTCTGCATCGGTGCGCGGCATGACGATGATCGATTGGGTGGAAGCGAACCATAGGTTCGAGGCGCCCATCATGATCAACGCTGGTTGAGCCTGGCACTCGGTATCGAAAGCGTTGAGGTGCGGGTGCCTGCCGCGGCATTTCCGTGGCAGCTTTTCCCGGCCAACCGAGCCCTGGGCTTCGGCCATACCTCGGGTCTTGCCGCAGGAAGCGCAGGCGATGATCGAACCGACGCTCTTACCGACGTTTGCGTCGCGCATCTTCAGGTCGGGCAACTCGGCCTTGGCGCAGGTCTTACCGCGGTGCACCCACAACCCGTACGGGAACTCGTCGAGGTGGCCGTTGGTACAGGTCAGCAGATGCTGCGCCGGCACGGCCGGGCTGCCGGACTTCTTCTTGGAGTTTCCGCTGCGGCCGGGACAGTTCTTGTGGGTGAACTGTGCGAGGTCGGGTCGGAACGGGTGCGTATTGGTGTAGCTGAACCGCGACAGCGGTCCGAGGTAGTCACATCCGGTGCAGCGCAGCCATTGCGGGAACACCCGTGCGGGTACCCCCAGGTCAGAGCCCTCGGCAGACATGCCCATCCGCTTGGGTTGCCACGGGTAGCTGCGCAACGCGTCGACCTGCTCGCCAAGATGCAACCGCACGACTTTGAGTAGCCGTGGTTCGGGAATCGTCGGCACGAACTCGCGGCGCTTCCAGATCCGCTCCCAGTCGTCCAAGCCGGCGGGCATGATCGAGAAGTTAGGCAGATCCATAATCGAGCCAGGACCGTAGGTATAGAGCAGCGAAGACGGGCGAGCCGATCCGACCTTGGCACGATTCTTGACCGCACTATCGGCTGCATCTCCCACCGGGTCAAGGACGTCAGCTTCGTTGACCAGCATCGAGGCGGGATCGGACTCGGGAAGCAGTTCGGTCATCAGTCCTCCTCCTCGAGCGGCAAGCTCCAATCCGGTACGCCGTCAGGCACACGGGCGAACAACCGCTCCGGCACCGGGCTGACCAACATGTTGATCTCAGGCTGCACCTCACGCATCGAGTTCGCGATCACGAACGGTGCCTCCAACGCGCCTCCCGGCGAGGCTTTGGCGTTCTCAGGGCTGATGATCAGCGGTAGGTACTTGTTGCCATCACCGGTGCGCTCGTAGACCAGCGTCCGATGCATCTCCGCCGCTCGCTTCGCGCGCTCGGTCCAACGGTCGATGCGGTTCACCAGCAGGTCGCTTGCGCGCTTGGTCGCCGCGTCGTCCCGCGCGGCCCGAGCGATGCGCTTCTTCAGCCTTTCCGCGACCTTCTCCACGGCAGGCCGCTGGTCCTTGATCCGCCACGCCTCTCGCTCCGGTGACAGACCTTCGGACGTCACTGCTTCCAACACGCGCGCGACGCTGACCAACAGTCCGTTGATGCCCCGCGCCAGAGACGTCGGTGAGTACGGCGTGACCGACAGCGCCTCGACCTGGGCGTAGAACGTCTCATGATAGTGCCGGAACTGTTCGTAGTGCGCCAGGTCGCGCGGCCGTGCCCAGTTACCGAGCGAAACCACCAACCCGGGACGAGCGGACGGGTCACGGCCGACGCGGGACGATGCCTGGATGTACTCGGCGGTGTTCTT
>DASUAC010000563.1:0-3270 GCA_035763985.1 Jatrophihabitans sp.
CGATCCGGCGGACGCGCAGACCTACACCTACACCAACGGCCCGGCACCACGTGCCGGAGTGTCGGCATGACCGCGAGCGAGCAGCCGATTCTGCCAGCGCGCGGGCCGGCGGCAGGGCGCGGAGCAAGCGCCGAGCCGAGCAACGACCTGACCGCGGGATCGGTCATGGCTGCAAGGAGGAACGGCGATGCCTAGGCTGTCCTACCTCAAGGCGCTCAACCGGGCGCTCGCCGAGGAGATGGAGCGCGACGAGTCGGTGTTCGTGCTCGGCGAGGACATGAACTTCGCGCTGACCAACGTCACCGCCGGCTTCCTGGAACGGTTCGGGCCGGACCGGGTGCTGGAGATGCCGCTGTCCGAGCAGGGCTTCACCAACTTCGCCACCGGCGCCGCGATGGCCGGCCGGCGACCGGTGGTGGAGTTCCAGATCCCGTTCCTGCTGCTGCTGGTCTTCGAACAGATCACCAACCAGGCCAACAAGTTCCGGCTGATGAGCGGCGGGCAGCTGAGCGTGCCGGTGACCTACCTGATGCCGGCGGCCGGTGCCCGGACCGCGTGGGGCGCGCAGCATTCCGACCAGCCGTACAGTCTGTTCGCGCACATGGGGGTGAAAACGGTGATGCCGGCCACCCCGACCGACGCCTACGGCCTGCTGCTCACCGCCATCCGGGACGACGACCCGGTGGTGGTCTTCGGCCCGCTGGCCTGCCTCGGCCTGCGGGAGGACGTCGAGTACGCCGACCTCGGTCCCATCCCGCTGGGCAAGGCGCGGTTGCACCGGACCGGCACCGACGTCACGGTGGTGGCGGTCGGCCAACTGGTCGCCGAGGCTGTCGCGGTGGCCGACGAACTGGCCGGCGAGGTGTCGGTGGAGGTGTTCGACCCGCGCTCGATCTATCCGTTCGACTGGCCCGCCCTGGCCGAATCACTCGACAAGACCGGACGATTGGTGGTGTTCGACGACGGCAACCGGTACGCCGGCTTCGGCGCCGAGGTGCTGGCCACCGCCGCCGAGGAGATGCGGCTGGTGGCACCGCCGCGCCGGGTCACCCGGCCGGAGGCGGCCATGGTGGGCGCGTCACCGGAGCTGGATCCGGGCCTGCTGCCCAACCGCGGGCAACTGCTGGATGCGATCAAGCGGGTGCTGAAGTAGCACTGCAACTGGTGATCATGTAGTCATACCGTCCATTTTTGCTCGGCGGGATTGTGCAGCCCGGACAGCTGTTGCAAATATGCGCATCTGCCGCTCGCCGCCCGGAATACGACGGCTCCGTCGGGTGGCGTCGGTAACGACACTGCCAACCTTGCGATGGAGCTGCCATGTCCGCGCCCAAGTCCAGTTGGGAATTCTCCGCCAAGCTGTTCGAGCCGTCTGACCTGCCCATGCTTGTCGAGGTGATCCAGCTGGTGCCGGACCTCGCTGTGGTGGCTTACTCGACCAAGCTCGCGCAGCAGAAACTGACCTTCCCCGTTGTGGACCACGCGGGATTGCAGCCGCTTTTCGAGCCTCCTCGCCCCACCTTCGACGGCAGGGATTTCATCTTCGAGGACGCGCTGAAACACGTACCAGCCGAATTCTTTCCGATGGAATCGATCCGCGACTTCACGGTCCGGATCGCCATAGCACTACAGCGGGGTCGAGCGATGCACGAGGCCGAGCAGGCGGCCGCAGCCGCCAAGAAGACTCATCAGGAGCCACACGTCCGGCTACCGTCTCCTGTCCCGCATCGATGAGCGGGCTGCCATCCGACCGATGAAACCGTCATATCTTAGAAGAGGAGCACGGCCATGCCCGGTTCTCCATCGATAGTGACCCGGTTCTGCCGAGCAGGTCAGTGGACACAGGTCGAGTGGTATATCGGCACGATATGGCTGACCAAACGCTACGCGGTTGGCTCCGTACACGTTGACTGGCGTTGGTACTCCGCGGGGCTGGTGCCTTACTGGGCCGGCAACTTCTCCGGCTCGGCCTGCATCTCCATTCCACCCTCCGTCTATACCAGCCTGGAGTTCAAGCCCGCCGCTGACGTGAACGTGATCATCAGCGCTACCTGCTGAGTGTCGAAGGACGCTCGTTGCCTGCTGGGTCATCAGCCGGCGGAGGCGGCACATCCCCTCACAACTGGTCGCGGATGAGGGCGGCCAGCCGGTCCAATCCCAGCTCGATCTGTTCCGGGGTCACCACGCTGCAGGACAGCCGCAGCGAGTTCACCGGACTGCCCGCGGCATAGAAGTGATGCATCGGCGTCCACAACACGCCGTATTCGGCGGCAGATCGTTCCAGCAACGCGTCGTCCACCCCGAACGGCACGCTGACCACCACGAAGAAGCTGCCGCCGGGTGCGTTGAAGCTGACGCCCGCGTCCGGATCGCCGAACCGGGCGGCCAGCCCGTCCAGCATCAGCCGCAGGTTCTCGGCGTACACCGCGCGATCGGCGGCGGTGGCGGCGACCAGGCTGCCGCCGTGCTCGAGCATCTTGCCGGCCACGATCGCCTGGCTGATCGGCGAGGTGTTCACGGTCAGCATGCTCTTCAGCTTGGACAGCTGGTCGGCCAACAGGCTGGTGCCGCCGAGCGCATCCCGCACCGGCTGGTCGGCCACCAGGTAACCGACCCGGGCACCGGGCAGCGCGGACTTGGCGAACGAGCCCAGGTAGACGACCGTGTGCGCATCGTCCAGGGCCTTCAGCGTGGGCAGCCGGCGGTCCAGCTCGACCGGGAACAGCCCGTACGGATTATCCTCCAGCAGCAGGATGTTCTCCGCCCGGGCCAGCGCCAGCAGCTCCCGCCGGGTGGCCAGATCCATGGTGATGCCGGACGGGTTGGCGAAGTCCGGCATCAGGTAGCAGGCCCGCGGGCGCAGCCCGTCCGCGCGGGCCCGGCGCAGCTGCCCGGCCAGGTCGGCCAGGTCTACCCCGGCGGTGCCGGCCCGTACCGGCAGCACCGGCAGCTCCACCAGCCGGGCCGCGCCGGTCAGCCCGACGTAGGTCGGCGCCACCGCGAGCAGCACGTCCTCCGGGCCGCGCCGCAACGCCCGCAGGATCAGGTACATCGCCTCCTGGCAGCCGACGGTGACCACGACGGCCTCCGGATCCACCCGGATCCCCTCGTCGCACGCCAGGTTGGCCGCGATCAGCTCGTGCACGATGCCCTTGGTCCGGCCGTACTGGAACAGCGTCCGACGTACCAGCTGCTCGGAGTAGCCGAGTTCGGTGCGCAGGTACTCGCAGAACCGCTCCAAGTACCGGCCGAGCGCGGCCAGGTCGAAGG
>DASUAC010000564.1:0-3848 GCA_035763985.1 Jatrophihabitans sp.
AGCCGGCCTGATCGCCTTCGCGGGCGGCCGGATCGTGTCCGGCATCGAATACCTGCTGGAGCTGCTCGGCTTCGCCGGCCGGTTGGCCGGCTGCGCACTGGTGATCACCGGCGAGGGCTGCCTGGACGCGCAGAGCCTGGCCGGCAAGGCGCCGGCCGGGGTGGCCCGGCTGGCCCGCCGGCAGCAGGTGCCGGTGCTGGCGATAGCCGGCCGGGTGGAACTCGACCCGGCTGCCTTGACCGGTGCCGGCTTCGTCGCCGGCTACTCGCTGACCGAGCAGCTGGGTGCCGTCCGGGCGATGCAGGACGCCGCCGGTGCGCTGGCCGAGGTCACCGAACGGGCGGTACGGCACTGGTGGCAGCAGCCGGTCGGGGTGGGCTCGGCGGCTGCCGGGCCGGGCGCCGGGTGAGCGCGCTGACCGTGCTGGTCACCCAGCCCATCCACGACGAGGCGATCGCCGCCATGCGGGCGGCCGGCGCCGAGGTGCGCTGCCTGAACAGCCCCCGGCCGCTGGACGGGGCCGAACTGGCCGCGGCCGGCCGGGACTGCCAGGCCCTGGTGACGCTGCTCACCGACACCGTCGACCGTCAGGTGCTGACCGGCAATCCGGCGCTGCGACTGGTCGCCAACGTGGCCGTCGGCTACGACAACATCGACCTGGCGGCGGCCCGGGAGGCCGGCGTGCTGGTGACGAACACGCCCGGCGTACTGACCGACGCGACCGCCGATCTGGCGATGGCGCTGCTGCTGTGCTGTGCCCGGCGGCTGACCGAGGCCGACCGAATGGTGCGCGACGGCGCCTTCCCGGCGTGGACGCTGCTGCAGGAACCGATGGGGCTGGACGTGACCGGCCGGACGCTGGGCATCGTGGGCATGGGCCGGATCGGCGCGGCGGTGGCCCGCCGCGCCCGGCACGGCTTCGGCATGCCGATCCTCTACACCTCCCGGCGCGAGCAGCCGGCCGAGGCGGCGGGCCTGGACGCCCGGCGCGTCGAGCTCGACGAGCTGCTGGCCGACGCCGACTTCGTCTCGTTGCACACGCCGCTCACCCCGGACACCCACCACCTGATCGACGAGCGGGCGCTGCGGCTGATGAAGCCGACCGCGGTGCTGCTCAACACCGGCCGCGGCCCGCTGGTGGACGAGGCTGCGCTGGCCCGGGCGCTGGCCGCCGGCTGGATCGCGGGCGCCGGCCTGGACGTCTTCGAGTTCGAGCCGCGGGTCTCCCCGGAGCTGCTGGCCTGCCGACAGCGGGTGGTGTTCGCCCCGCACATCGGCAGCGCCACCGACTCCACCCGGCGCCGGATGTCCGGGTTGGCCGCGGAGTCGGTGATCGCGCTGGCCCGTGGTGAGCAGCCGGCCAACCGGGTGGTCTGAGGAGTCAGCCGGCCGCGCCTTGCTGAGTCAGCCGGCGGCGCCTTCCTGAGTCAGCCGGCGGCGCCTTGCTGAGTCAGCCGGCGGCGCCTTCCTGAGTCAGCCGGCGGCGCCGAGCAGCCCGGCCAGGGTCCGTACCAGTGGCTGGCGAGCGAACTCCTCCAGCGGCACCGGCAGCGGGATGCTCCAGTTCGGCCGGGCAACCGTGCCCGGCATGTTCGGCCGATCCGGCACCGCGAGCGCGTCGTCCAGGCTCGCGGCCAGCAACAGCGACGGTGCCCGGGCCAGCAGCCGGTAGGCACCGGCCACCGCGTCCGCCGCGTCCGAATCCGCGGCCACGCCGGCCCGCTCGACCAGCAGCCGGCGCAGCCGCTCGGTAGCCGCCCGGTCCGCGTCCAGCCCGGACTCTTGCTGGTCGGCGAGATCACGTCCGGTCCACAGCCCGGCCACCGTGGGCAGGTCATGGGTGCTGACCGCGGCCAGCGCGGCCGCCGGCCAGCGGGCCGGCGGCTCCGGTTCGAACCAGAGCAGCCGGTAGGACAGCACGTTGCGTTCGGCCAGTTGCTCGCGCACCCCGGGCTCGACGGTGCCCAGATCCTCGCCGACCACCGGCGCCCGGGCCCGGTGGCTCTCCAGCGCCACGATGTCGAGCAGGTCGCCGGCCGGGTAGCGGACGTAACCACCCCGGTCCGCCGGTGAGCCGGCCGGCACCCACCACAGCCGGAACAGCCCCATCACGTGGTCGATGCGCAGGCCACCGGCATGCGCGATGGTGGCGCGGATCGCCTCGATGAACGGCTGGTAGTCCGCCGCCCGCAGCCGCCACGGCACGAACGGCGGCAGGCCCCAGTCCTGGCCGGCCGCGTTGAACGGATCCGGCGGCGCCCCGATGCTGATGCCGGTGGCCAGCAGATCCTGGTAGATCCAGCCGTCCGCGCCCTGCGGGTCGACCCCGATCGGCAGGTCCTGCAGCACCGCCGTCGAGCCACCGGCCGCGCCGAGCTGCCGTTCGGCCTGCCACTGCAGCCAGCAGACGAAGGCGATGTCGTCCGGCTGCTCGTCCGGCACCCGCCGGGCCAGCGGCCCGGCCGGCGAGCGGGCCCCGGCCGGCCAGTCCGGCCAGCTGCCGCCGTATCGCTCGGTCAGCACGCACCAGGTGGCGAAGTCGGTCACCGGCCGGCCACGCCCGCGGCGCCAGTCGGCCAGCCGGGGATCCGCCGCGGCACCGGTGGCGTCGAAGATCTCGCGCAGGGCCGCCCGCTTGATCCGCCAGATCGCGTCCCGGTCGATCCGCGGCTCGCCCGCGGCCCGGGCCTGCCGGGCCAGCTCGGCCAGCCGGCCGCCCAGCACCTCGGCCGCGCCCGGCAGCTCCGGCACCGAGAGGTAGAGCGGGTTGAAGAACCGGCGGCTGGACGGGAAGTACGGGCTCGGCTGCGGCGCCGGCTCGGTGGCCGTCGAGCCACCGGCGTGCAGCGGGTTGACCAGCACGAAACCGGCGCCCTGCTCGGCGGCCAGCGTGGTCAGGCGGCGCAGGTCGGCGAAGTCGCCGATACCCCAGCTGGCCGCCGACCGGGTGGCGTACAGCTGCGCGGTCCAGCCCCAGCTGCGCCGGCTCGGCCGGACACACCGGCCCGGCGAGACGATCAACCGGCGCCGCCGGCCGCCGGTCTCCAGCCAGTGGTAGCCGTACGGCAGGCCGGCCGGCCGGCTCGGGCGCAGCGGCCGCCGCTCGCCGGTCTCCAGCTCGACCTCGGCGGCCGCCGGGACGGCCCAGTCGGTACCGCCGCGGATCACCAGCGGCGAGTGTTCCAGTGCCTCCGGATCCGGCTCGCCGACGGCCGCGCGCAACGCCGCGACCGTCTCGGCGTCGAGTTCGGCGGGCTGATCGGCGTTGTCGAGATACCGGCGCTGGATTCCGTACTCGTCGATCGCGCTGTCCGTTGCCGCCACCCGGCCTTTCCGTCCTCGATGCGCCTACTGGCCGGGTTCGCAGTGTCTGGTCATCCTAGAGCCGGCGGCCGGGCATCAGCCGGCGCGGGCCAGCTCGGCGATGCCGGCGCGGAACTCCACCGCCGGCCGCCAGCCCAGCTGCCGACGGGCGAGGCCCGAGTCCGCGGTGATGTGCCGGACGTCGCCGAGCCGGAAGTCGCCGGTGATCACCGGCGCCGGGCCGCCGACCGCATCGGCCAGCGCGGCGGCCAGCTCGCCGACCGTACGCGGCACGCCGGAGCCGACGTTGAAGGCCCGCACCCCGTCGGCATGCCGCTCGACCGCCCGGACGGTGGCCGCCGCGACGTCGGCGACGTGCACGAAATCCCGCCGCTGGCCGCCGTCCTCGAACACCCGCGGCGGCTGGCCGCGGCGCAGCGCGGACAGGAAGATCGCCGCGACGCCGGCGTACGGGGTGTCCCGGGGCAGCCCGGGGCCGTAGACGTTGTGGTAGCGCAGCGCCGCCACCGAACCGCCCACCGAGC
>DASUAC010000565.1:0-3720 GCA_035763985.1 Jatrophihabitans sp.
GAGCAGGTGTGGCAGCCGATGCACTTGTCGAGGTTCATCACCATCGCCATCTGGGCCATGACTCGCATGTCAGTACTCCACTCGCTGGCTGCGGCGGCGGATCACGGTGACCTCGTCGCGCTGGTTACCGGTCGGGCCCAAATAGTTGAAGGCGTAGGACAGCTGTGCGTAACCGCCGATCAGGTGCGTCGGCTTGATCAGCAGCCGGGTGGCCGAGTTGTGGATGCCGCCGCGCTTGCCGCTGGCCTCGGCGAGCGGGACGTCCACCACCCGCTCCTGGGCGTGGTACATGTAGACCGTCCCCTCCGGCATCTTCGCCGAGACCACCGCGCGGGCCACCAGCACGCCGTTGCGGTTGACCGCCTCGATCCAGTCGTTGTCGGCGACCCCGATCTTGCCGGCGTCGGCCGGGCTCATCCAGATCGTCGGCCCGCCGCGGGACAGCGACAGCATGAAAAGGTTGTCCTGGTACTCCGAGTGGATCGACCACTTCGAGTGCGGGGTCAGGTAGCGGACCGCCACCCCCAGTTCGACGGGAGAGCCCGGCGCCGGTTCACCGAACAGCCGCTGCATGTCCAGCGGCGGCCGGAACACCGGCAGCTGCTCGCCCAGCTCGGCCATCCAGTCGTGGTCGAGGAAGAAGTGCATGCGGCCGGTCAGGGTGTGCCACGGCTTGGACCGTTCGACGTTGATCACGAAGGCCGAATACCGCCGGCCACCGGCCTCCGAGCCGGACCACTCGGGCGAGGTGATCACCGGGGTCGGCCGGGCCTGGGTGTCGGCGAAGGTGATCAGCTTGCCCTCGTGCTCGGCGGCGAGGTCGGCCAACCGGACGCCGGTGCGCCGCTCCAGGTTCTCGAAGCCGTTCACCGCCAGCTGGCCGTTGGTGGTGCCGGACAGCGCCAGGATCGCCTCGGCCGCATGGGTGTCCCGGTTCAGCGCCGGACGGCCGTCGGCGATCCCGCCGCGCACCGTGCCGTTCTTCGCGGCCAGGTAGGCCACCGGCCTGGCCAGCTCGAAGCTGACCCCCTTCGTGGTGGCGCCGAGCGAGTCGGCGAGCGGACCGAGCGCGCCGAGCTTGGCGGCGATCGCGCCGTAGTCCCGCTCCACCGTCACCAACTTGGGGAAGTTGACGCCCGGCACCGGATCGCTGCCCTCGGCCCGCCAGTCCCGGACGCTGCCGTACGGCGTGGCCAGCTCGTCCGGCGTGTCGTGCAGCAGCGGCATGGCGATCAGGTCGGTACGGGTGCCGAGCCGGTCGGCGGCCAGCTCGCTGAACTTCGCGGCCAGCGCGTGGAAGATGTCGAAGTCGGTGCGGGTCTGCCACGGCGGCGGGATGGCCGGGTTGAAGGCGTGCACGAACGGGTGCATGTCGGTGCTCGACAGGTCGTGCTTCTCGTACCAGGTGGCCGCGGGCAGCACCACGTCGGAGAACAGCGTCGTCGAGGTCATCCGGAAATCCAGCGTGAGCAGCAGATCGAGCTTGCCGACCGGTGCCGACTCCTGCCAGCGCACCGAGGACGGCCGTGCGTCGGGCGGGGTTTCCTGAGCCCGGAGCGAACTCTCGGCGCCCAGCAGATGGCGCAGGAAGTACTCGTTGCCCTTCGCGCTCGAACCGAGCAGGTTCGAGCGCCACACCGTGAGCACCCGCGGCCAGTTCTGTTCGGCGTCCGGATCCTCGCAGGCGAAGCCGAGCCGGCCGGCCTGCAGCTGCTCGGTGACGAACCGGCCCGGCTCGATGCCCGCACGCCGGGCCGCCTCGGCCAGCTCGAGCGGATTGCGGTCGAACGTCGGATAGGACGGCATCCAGCCCTGCCGGGCCGAGGTCGCGATCAGGTCCGCCGGCGTCTGCCCGGTGAACCGTCCGCTGCCCAACGGCGAGGCGAGATAGGCGTTGTCGGTGGTGTCGTAGCGCCACTGGTCGGTGGCCAGGTAGAAGAACGCGGTGCCGATCATCGTCCGGGCCGGCCGGGCCCAGTCGGCCGACATCGCCAGCAGCTGATGCCCGGTGAGCGGGCGGACCTTCTCCTGGCCGACGTAGTGTGCCCAGCCGCCGCCGTTCACCCCCTGGCAGCCGGTGAGGGTGACCAGTGCGAGGAACGTGCGGTAGATCGTGTCCGAATGGAACCAGTGATTGGTGCCCGCACCCATCACGATCATCGACCGGCCGCCGGAGGCCTCGGCGTTCGCGGCGAACTCGCGCCCGATCCGGGCCGCCTGCCCGGCCGGCACCGAGGTGATCGGCTGCTGCCAGGCCGGCGTGCCGGGCTGGGACGGGTCGTCGTAGCCGGTCGGCCAGTCGCCGGGCAGCCCGTCCCGGCCGACTCCGTAGTTGGCCAGCAGCAGGTCGAACACGGTGGTGACCAGCCGGCCGCCGACCCGCCGGGCGGGTACGCCGCGGCGCATGACCCCACCCGCCCCGTTCGGCGTGTCGAAGCGCGGCAGGACCAGCTCGACCGGCTCCGCTGCGGCATCGCCGAGCAGGCTGAGCCGGGGCACCACCTCGCCGAGCTCCAGGTTCCACTTGCCGATTCCGGCCTCACCGAACCGGAAACCCAGCGAGCCGGCCGGCACCACCGGTTCACCAGAGCGGTCGTCGAGCAGGACCGGCTTGAACGCGGCGTGTTCCTCGGCCAGTTCCAGCTCGGCCGCGGTGAGGAACTTGCCGGGTGCGTAGCTGCCGTCCGGCCGCTGGTCCAAGCCCACCAGGAACGGCAGGTCGGTGAACCGGCGGACGTAGTTCTCGAAGTACGGCACCTGCCGCTCGACGAAGAACTCGCGCAGGATCACATGCCCCATCGCCAGCGCCAGAGCGGCGTCGGTGCCGGGCTGGGCGGGCAGCCATTCGTCGGCGAACTTGACGTTGTCGGCGTAATCCGGCGCCACCGCGATGACCTTCTGGCCGCGGTAACGCGCCTCGGCCATCCAGTGCGCATCCGGGGTACGGGTCACCGGCAGGTTCGAGCCCCACATGATCAGGTAGCCGGCGTCCCACCAGTCGGCCGACTCGGGGACGTCGGTCTGGTCGCCGAACACCTGCGGCGAGGCGACCGGCAGGTCGGCGTACCAGTCGTAGAAGGACAGCAGCGGCGCGCCGAGCAGCGTGTGGTACCGGGCCCCGGCGGCGTGGCTGACCATGCTCATGGCCGGGATCGGGGAGAAGCCGAAGACCCGGTCCGGCCCCCAGGTCCGGATGGTGTGCACCTGCGCCGCGGCGGCCAGTTCGATCGCCTGCTGCCAACTGGCCCGGACGAAACCGCCCTTGCCGCGCGCGGCGACGTACTGCGACCGCAATTGCGGGGTCGAGACGATCTCTGCCCAGGCCGCCACCGGATCCCCGTCGTGCCGGGCCTTCGCCGCCCGGAACAGATCCAGCAGGACACCGCGCACGTAGGGGTAGCGGACCCGGGTCGGCGAATAGGTGTACCAGGAGAACGCCGCACCGCGCGGGCAGCCGCGGGGTTCGTACTCGGGGCGGTCGGATCCCACGGAGGGATAGTCGGTCTCCTGGGTCTCCCAGGTGATGATGCCGTCCTTGACGTAGATCTTCCACGAGCACGAACCGGTGCAGTTCACCCCGTGCGTGGAGCGCACGACCTTGTCGTGGCTCCAGCGGTCGCGGTAGAAGCTGTCCGCCTCACGGCCGCCGATCTGGTGCACGCTGCGCAGGTCGGCCGACGCCTCGCCCTTGCGGAAGTGCCGCCCGAGCCGGAGCAGCAG
>DASUAC010000566.1:0-12368 GCA_035763985.1 Jatrophihabitans sp.
CGGCCTACTGGATCCACCTGGCCGCGATCGCGCTGGCGGTGCTGCTGTTGCTCGCGGTGGCCGGCGCCGGTTGGGCACTGGCCGGCCGGCGGGCGGCGATCCTGGGCGCGCTGCTGGTCGCCGTGGTGGGGGCCGCGCCCAGGTTGCAGGGGTTCATGTTCAACGGCGAGCTGGCGGCCGGTGCGTTCGCCGCCTGCGCGGTGGCGGCCATCGCCTGGTACGCCCGGCGGCGGGCCGGCTGGCTGCTGCTGCTGGCCGGCGGCTGCGGCGCGATCGCGGTGCTGATGAAGCAGAGCGGTTTCGACGGGCTGGCCGTGGCGTTGGTCTTCGCTTATATTCTCGGCCGATTCCGGGCCACCGCGACCGTGCTGCTCGGTGCCGCGGTGCCGTTCGGGTTGGCGTTGCTGCACGCCGCGATGACCGGCTGGCGGGACTGGTGGTTCGCCGTGGTCGGCTACCGGCTGCAGACCAGTGCCGGCAGCCGGGGCGGCCTGTCCGGACGCTGGCACAACCTGACGGCCGGGCTGCCGCGGCTCTGGCCGGACCTGCTGCCGCTCGGCGTGCTGGCGTTGGCCGGGCTGGCGCTGTGCCTGGTGTCGGCCGCGGCCGGGTCCGGCGGCCGAACCTGGCCGCAGCCGGTGCTCCGCTGGCTGGCCCCGGCCTGGCTGGTGCTGGCCTTCGCGGGCTTCTTCGGCGGGGTGTTCTTCTTTCCGCACTACTGGATGCAACTGGTCGGGCCGGCCTGCCTGCTCGGCGCGCTGGCCCTGGCCGACGTGCGCGTCCGGCCCGCGCTGCTGGTGCCGGTCCTGCTGCTGGCGGCCTGCCTGCCCAGCCTGATCTGGACCGCCCGGGCGAGCGTGGCCGGCCCGGACCGGCGGGACCGGCTCGCCGTCCCGGACCACCGGCTGCTCGCCAATCGGGACATCGCACCCTGGCTGCGCGCGCATGCCGGCCCGCACGACCAGCTGTACGCCTTCGTCTCCTCGGCCGACCTCTACTACACCAGCGGCCTGCACACCGACTTCCGCTACCTGTGGCAGGCGAACCTGGAGGCCATTCCGGCCGCGCTCGGTGAGCTGCGCGGCTACCTGGCCGGGCCGGGCCGGCCGCAGTGGGTGGTGCTGTACCAACAGCCCTCGGTCATCGACCCGTCCGGTGCGATCGCCCGGACGCTGGCAGCCGACTACCGCACCGCCGCGGTGGTCGACGGCTATCCGATCCTGCACGCACGCTGAGTCCAGACTTGCCTGAGTCGCTGAGCCGTTCGCTCGCCGAGTACGGACCGTTCTTCACCGTCTCGCTGCACACCGCCTCGCCGCACACCGCCTCGCCGCACACCGTCTCGCCGCACACCGGACCGCCGCTCGGCCGGTGGCGGCCGCTGGCCGAGCTGGCCGGTGCGCCGGAGCTGGCCGAATGGGTCGGCCGGGTGCGCGCTGGCCTGGGCTGCGACCGCCGGGTGGCCGCCTCGGTCGCCCACCTCGGCCTGGCCGCCCGGCTGCTGTCGCCGGTGCTGGCGGCCGCGGTCCGGCACCGGCTGCTGCTCGACCTCGCCGCCTGCTATTGGCAGCCGCCGTTGTCCAGCACCGTCGCGCTGTCGGTGGCCGAGCCGACCGGCGGCATCTCCGCCGAGGCACTGGCCCATGCGGTTGCGGCCGGACCGGTGGCGGACCTGACCGCCGCGTTCGGCCGGCTCGGCTCGGTCTCCGGCCGGGTGCTGGCGGGCAACCTCGCCTCGGCGGTGAACGGTGCCGCGCTGCAGCTCGGCCCGCAGTCGTGGCCGGTGGCGGCCGTCCTGCTGGCCGGCGTGCCGGGCGAGGACGGCCGGCCCGGGCCGGACTTCCGGCGGCGCAGCTGCTGCCTGCGTTACCGGGTCGCCGGTGCCGGCTACTGCGGTGACTGCGTGCTCGGCTGACCGGACGGCGACCCGGCCGCCGGTTGACCAGTCGGCCCGGCAGCCGGCTGACCGGCCGCCGGCTGACCGGTCGGCGGCCCGGCGGCCAGCCGACCGGCGATCGCGCGGCTGATCGGCAATCCGGTTTCCTGCTCGATCCAGAGGAACTGCCCCTCCGGATTGGCCTCGAAGAACACGTACCCGCGGTCCGGGCTGTACCGCAGGTCGATCGCGCTGTACACCAGGCCGGCCTCGCGTACGTAGCGGACCAGCGTCCGCGCCAGCTCGGCGGGCAGCGGGTGCGGTGTTATCCGGGCGGGCAGGAACCGGGTGTCGACCACCTCCTCGTCCCGGTCGTGCGCCAGCTTCGCGGCGAACACCTCGTCACCGACCACGGTGGCCCGGACGTCGAAATCGCCGTCCACCCGCTCCTGGAAGATGGCCGGCCCGGCCTGCAGGCGCTCGAGATTCTCCAGGTCCGCCGGCTCCAGCGACCTGGTGCCGTACAGGCCGAACGGGGATCCGTTGAACATCTTGTAGACGGTCCGGCCGTTCGTCCGCTCATGGAAGGCCCGGACGGCCGCCGGGTCGTTGGAGACCAATGTCTGCGGAACCTGCAGCCCGAGCAGGGTGGCCCGGACGAGCTGCGCCGGTTTCAACGCCGCCTGCCGGCTGCGGCCCTGGTCGTTGAAGGCGTTGCCGATCAATCCGGTGAGCGCGCCGAGCAGCGCCGATCGGCGTTCCGCTCGCGCAATGTTCATTACCCCGTGCGACCGGTCGGTGCGGAACGCGTCCAGCGGCATGGCCGGCCGGCGCCACCACAGGCCGCTGATCTCCTCCGACACCAGCCGAGCACCGGAGTCCCGGAACTGGAGCTCCAGCCGAGCAGCCGACCCGGTGCCGACGGCGGCGTTCAGGTCGTAGCTCACGGTAAATTCGTCCACGTCGAGGATCCGCGGCTCGACCGACAGCGTCCGCAGTTCGGCGCAGACCGACTGGGCGTGCACGTCGGCTGCCGGCGCGACGATGACAGCGCTGGTCACCCGGGACTGCCGCTGCCCGCTGTCGGCCTGGGCCGCAATCGCTCAGGAGTAATCGGCGTATTCGTCGTCGGCGCCGGTGTCGTCGGAGCCGCCGGCCGTATCCGTGGGGCTGCCGGACAGCGAGCTCGTGGCGGTCAGGTAGATCGCCAGGCTCGGGTAGCGGCCGGTTCCCGGGGCCGGTGGATCCACCAGTGAGACACCCGGGGACCGGAAGAGGACCTGACCCGGGTTGGGTCGCGTGGTGATCGGCGGCCTGGTCAGCGCGAACGGCAGCGCGGCGGCCAGATCCGCTCCCGAGACCGCATAGCTCGCGGTGAGCGGCGCGTCCCGCTGCACCACCAGGGTCGCCGGATGACCCGGATCGGCCGGATCCGCCCGGGCCTCGATGCGCAGCACGGCAGCCCGGTCGACCCGGTACTCGGTTCCCAGGTGCACGAATCGCACCGAGTTCTCCGAGATACCCAGGATCGAGACGGCCAGCCGGGCGCCGATGCCGTCCAGGCTCGGACTGTCCTGTTCATCCCCCTCTTCGAGGTCGGGATGCTGTAGCAGGAATTCCTCTGCAGTAGCCATGGCGCGCCCCCTCGGCACCGGTTCCGCCAGGTGGGCTGAACTCTAGGCATCTTCTGTGTGCCGGGCAATGGAAAAATGTGCCGTCGCTGTGGCCGGCGCGGCGCGGCGCGGCCTGGATCCTGCCCCGTCCGAGCTGCCAGGATGATCCGGTGCCGGGGGATTTCGACTACGAACGGGGCGGTGCCGGGTACGCCCGGCGGCGGCGTACCGACCCCCGGATCGCCGCCCGGGTGCATGCCGCGCTGGGCACTGCCCGCACCGTGCTGAACGTCGGCGCCGGAGCCGGTTCGTACGAGCCGGCCGACCGGACGGTGATCGCGGTCGAGCCGTCCGCCGCGATGCGCGCCCAGCGGCCGGCCGACCGGCCGGCGATCGCCGCGGTGGCCGACCGGTTGCCGTTCGCCGACGGCAGCTTCGACGCCGCGATGGCCATGATGACCGTGCACCAGTGGACGGATCCGGAGCGCGGGCTGCGCGAACTGCGCCGGGTCAGCCGCGGCCCGGTGCTGATCCTGACCTTCGACCCGGACGAGCTGGACCGGCTCTGGCTGGCCGATTACCTGCCCGAGCTGATCGCCGGCGAACGCGGCCGGTTTCCCGCCATCCAGCGGATCGCCGGGGTGCTCGAGCCCTGCACGGTCACCGAGGTGCCGGTGCCGCTGGACTGCGTCGACGGTTTCCTGGAGGCCTACTACGGCCGGCCGGAGGCCTTCGGCGATCCGGCGGTGCGGCGCTCCCAGTCGTCCTGGAGCTTTCTCGATCCGGGCGTCGCCGAACGCGGCCTGGCCCGGCTGGCGGCTGACCTCGCCGACGGCGCATGGGACCGCCGGTACGGCCGGCTGCGCGGCCAGCCCGAGTTCGCCGGCGCGCTGCGGCTGGTGGTCGGCAATTAGGGTTGCCCGGTGACCGTACAGAGCGCCTGGCAGTTGCTCGACCGGCAGCTCGCGGGCGGCCGATTCCCCGGCTACGCGGCGGCGGTCCGGCACCGCGGCGAGGTCAGCTACCGGGTGGGCGGCACGCTCGCGCTGGACGACGACCGGCCGGTACGGCCGGACACCCAGTTCCGGATCGCCTCGCTGACCAAGATCGTCGCCGGCGTGCTGGCGCTCAACCTGATCGCCGACGGCCTGCTGGCGCTGGACGATCCGGTCGGCCGCTGGCTGCCCGAGCTCGCCGAGCCGCGGGTGCTGCGCACGCCGACCGGCGAGCTGACCGACACCGTGCCCGCCGAGCGCCCGGTCCTGGTACGGGATCTGCTGGCGTTCACCAACGGAATCGGGCTGATCTTGACGCCCAGCCCGATCCAGCGGGCGCTGGCCGAGGCCGGCCTGGACCCCGGCCCGCGGCTGCCCCGGTTCGACGGTGAGGAGTACCTGGCCCGCATCGGCGCGCTGCCGCTGGCCCACCAGCCGGGCCGCGCCTGGCTCTACCACTGCGGCGCCGAACTGCTCGGCGTGCTGCTGGCCCGGGCCGCCGGCCGGCCGGTCGCCGAGCTGCTGGCCGAACGGGTGACCGGCCCGCTCGGCATGGCCTCGACCGGCCTCCACGCGCCGGACCCGAGCCGGCTGGTCACCCAGTACGCACCCAGCGACGCCGGCCTGCGGGCCATCGACCTGCCGGGCGGGCAGTACGCCCGGCCGCCGCTGTTCGAGAGCCTGGGCGCTGGGTTGGTCTCCACGGTCGAGGATTACCTCGGTTTTCTCAGCGTGTTCGACGGTGCCAGCGACGTGCTGAGCGCCGCGGACGTCCGGCTGATGACGACCGAGAGCATCGCGCCGGAGCTGCGGCCCGGCGTGCAGCAGCTGGCGGCCCCGGGCACCTCCTGGGGACTCTGCGTGGGCGTGGACCTGACCGCCGAGCAGCCGTGGATGGCGCCGGGACGGTTCGGTTGGACCGGCGGCGCCGGCACCACCGCGTACCTCGACCCGAGCCGGAAGCTGACCGCGGTGCTGTTCACCCAGCGCGCGATGCAAAGTGCGACCGGGGATTTCGACGACTTCTACCGGACGCTGGCCGAGGGCTTGTAGAACGTTCCGGCTGAACTCGGCTGACGCAAGCCTCAGTCCAGGTGGCGGAACTGCGGCCAGGCGGCCTGCCAGCCACCGATCGGGTCGTGGCAGACCCCGATCGGGTCGTGCTGCTCCTCGTTGTCCACGCCGACCCGGTCGTCCAGCCGCGCCTGGATCCGGCACCCGGCGAACAACCGCTGGGTCCTGCGCAGCTGGGCACCGACCACGATCGCCACGCTGGCGCCGGCCGGGGGCGGGCCGGCGCAGTACAGCTGATTGTGGCCGCTGTAGACCGGTGGCAGGCCGCGGCCGTACCGGCTTATCGCCCCGGCCTCGCCGTAGTTGGTGGCGACGATCACCGTCCGCGCCCGGTCCGCGGGCGGCAACCCGCCGTAGACCGCGCTGACCTCGTCGACGTAGGCGGGCCAGCCGACGGTGTCGCGGGCGGTCTGGTTCATGGCGGGCACCGGCGTGCGGCCGAGTACGGACAGCGGGATCACCGGCAAGCCGACCAGCACGCTCACCACGGCGTTCACCGCCACCGCGGCGATCACCCAGTTCCGCCGGACGGGCCGGCGGTGGAACCACTCCGCGACCGGGACGCAGCCGGCGGCATAGAGCACCACCAGCAGGCCGGTCGGGTAGTAGAACTGGGCGCCCATGCTGAAGACCAGCAACAGCAGCACCGGGAACGCCGCTCCGACGAACCGGACCGGCCGCCACTGTGGCCGGCGCAGCAGGCCGACCAGGCCGGCCAGCCAGATCGCCACCAGCGGCGGCCCGAGCACCACCAGCAGCAGTGGCCACATCAGCATCCTGGTCTGGCCGCCGTTGTTCCTGGCCAGCGCCCGGCCCATCGACAGCTGCGGCCAGGAGTGGGTGGCCTGGTAGACCAGGTTCGGGAACCCGATCAGCAGCGCCAACAGTACCGCACCGAGTACCCATCTGGACCAGAGCAGCCGCCTCGGCCCGACCAGCAGGATGCCGGCGGCCAGCGCCAGCAGCAGCACCGCGATCAGCAGCTTGTTGTACATGCTCAAGCCCACCACCACCCCGGCCGCCAGCCACCAGCGTGGCTGCTCGCGCAGCCGGGCACGCAGGATGAACAGCAGGACGGCCGGCCAGACCAGCAGATCCAGCGTCGAGGTCAGCAGCTGGTGGCCGAAGGTCAGCGGGATGGCGGCGAAGGCATAGCCCCAGGCCGACAGCGCCTGCGCCCTACGGCCGCCGCCCAGCTCCCGGGTGACCAGCGCGACCACCGGCACCGAACCCGCCGCGGCGAGGGTGGCCGGAATCCGGATCGCCCACGGGCTGCCGGACAGGTGACCGAACAACCGGGCCAGCAGCGGTGCCAGCGGCGGCTGGTCGACGTACCCCCAGGCCGGCCGCAGCATCCGGAAGTACAGCTCGTCGCGGTGGAAGCCGTACCGGTTGCTGAACGCGGTCAGCAGGATCGCCATCAGCACCGTCGCGGACAGCACCGGCAGCCGGGCCAGTGGCGGCCGCCGCTCCGCCGGCCGGTCCGGCGCGGTCACCGCGACCGAGCCGCTCCGAGCCGTCGCGGCCGCATCGTCGGAACCGCTCCGGCTCATCGCGCCGTCGCACCCGCAGCGCTGGCATCGCTCGTCCGAGCCGGCGCACCCTCGGCACCGCTCCGGCTCATCCGAGCCGCCGCAGTTCGTGCCGGAATCGTTCGGCGAGCCCGACGTAGTGCTGCGCGGCCTCGGCGACCCAGGACGACAGTTCGGGGGCCGGCCGCGGCCGGGCCGGCACGCCGAGCGCGATCTGCCCGGACGGCACCACGGTGCCCTCCGGCACCAGCGCGGCCGCACCCACCCCGGACCCCGGCTCCAGCCGTGCCCGGTTCAACACGATGGAGCCGGACCCGATCAGGCAGCCGTCGGCCACCCGGCAGCCCTCCAGGTGGGCGTTGTGGCCGACCACGCAGTCCGAGCCGATCACGGTCGGCCAGTCCGCCGTGGTGTGCACCACCGTCCCGTCCTGGATCGAGGTGCGCTCGCCCACCTCGATGTAGCCGGCATCGCCGCGCAGCACCGCGGTCGGCCAGATCGAGCTGCCCGCGCCGATCCGGACGTCACCGATCACCACCGCATCCGGGTGCACGAAGGCCGCCGGGTCGATCTGCGGCTGCAGCGTACCGAGGGCGTAGATCGGCATCAGGCGGCCGGCTTCAGGTTGTAGACGGCGGCGGCGTTGCCGGCCAGCACCAGGTCGGCGGTCTCGGCGTCCGGGCAGAGCGCGGCCACCGCGCGGGCGTTGCCGGCGATCCCGGGCACCGCCGGCCAGTCGGTGGCGAAGATCATCCGGCGGGTGAGCCGGCCCCAGTGCTGGCGCGCGTAGTACTCCCGCAACCTCGACGGCGGCAGGCCGGACAGTTCGAGCCACACGTTGTCCCGGGACAGCGCCAGGAACGCCGCGGCGTCGTACCACCAGCCGCGTCCGCCGTGCGCCAGTACGAACTGCAGCCGCGGGAAGTCGCGCAGCGGCTCGTCCAGCAGGATCGGGTCGGCGTAGGAGTTCAGCGCGCCCGGGAAGGTGCTGGTGCCGCAGTGCACCACCACCGGGATGCCCCGGCTCTGGCACAGCTCGTAGGCCGGATAGAGCGCCCGGTCGTTGGCCGCCGCCCCGGCATGCACCGGATGCACCTTCAGCGCGATCGCGCCGAGGTCCAGTTGCCGCTGCAGCTCCTCGACCACCGGATAGTGCAGGTGCGGATTCACGTTGCCGATCAACCGGATCCGGTGCGGATTCTGCTCGGCCAGCGGCAGCAGATCCTCGATCGGCTGGATGCCGGTCACCTTCGGGCTGTACTCGGCGAGCAGCAGCGCGATGTCCACTCCCTCGTCCGCCAGGTGCTGGTCGAACCGAGCCGGATCCAGGGTGCCGTCCGGCCGGTACAACGACTCCACCGCATCGCCGCTGAACGGCGGCAGCCACTGCTGCCACGGCGGCTTGACGGTGTCTCGGCGCGCGGCGTGCAGGTGCACGTCGATCAGCGGCCGGCCATCGATCACATTTGTCAGCTTATCGAGGCAGCGACCGATGCCCGGAGTCGCGTTTAAGATCCCCTCATGAGCCCTCAGTTCCGCATCGAGCCGTCCACCAGCCTGCTGCCCGCCGACCAGCGAGCCGCGATCTTCGCCGAACCCGGCTTCGGCAAGTACTTCACCGACCACATGAGCGTGGTGGACTGGACGGCTGCGGACGGCTGGACGGGGCACCGGGTGGTTGCGCTCGCGCCGTTCTCGATGCACCCGGCGGCAGCCGTGCTGCACTACGGCCAGGAGATCTTCGAGGGGCTGAAGGCCTACCGGCACCCCGACGGCAGCATCTGGCTGTTCCGGCCGGAGAAGAACGCCGCCCGGTTCGCCCGCTCGGCCCGGCGGCTGGCGCTGCCCGAGCTGGACGCCGAGACGTTCCTGGCCAGCCTGGTCGAGTTGATCAAGCTGGACGAGGCATGGGTGCCCGAGCACGGCACCGGCAGCCTGTACCTGCGGCCGTTCATGTTCGCCTCCGAGCCGTTCCTGGGCGTCCGGCCGGCCGCCCAGGTGACGTACGCGATGATCGCCGGCCCGGCCGGCTCCTACTTCACCAGCGGGGTCACCGGGGTCACCCTCTGGGTCAGTACCCAGTACACCCGGGCAGCTCCGGGCGGCACCGGCGCGGCCAAGTGCGGTGGCAACTACGCCAGCGGCCTGGCGGCTCAGCTGGAGGCGCAGGAGCACGGCTGCGACCAGGCGCTCTATCTGGACGGCGCCGAGCACCGCTGGCTGGAGGAGTCCGGCACGATGAACCTGTGCCTGGTCACCAGCGACGGCGAGCTGCTCACGCCCGGGCTCGGCACCATCCTCGAGGGGGTCACCCGGGACAGCGTGCTGGCACTCGCGGCGGAGCACGGGCTGACCCCGGTCGAGCGCCGGATCGAACTCGCCGAGCTGCGCCGCCGCACCGAGGACGGTTCGATCACGGAGGTGTTCGCGGCCGGGACCGCCGCGGTGATCACGCCGATCGTCGGCTTCCGCGGTGACGGCTACGAGGTGACCGTCGGCAACGGTGAGCCCGGCAAGCAGACGCTGGCCATCCGCGAGCACCTGCTCGACATCCAGTACGGCCGGGTGCCGGACACGCACAGCTGGATGTATCCGGTTCGCTGACCCGAGTGTCAGCCGGCCCGCTCGGTCGGGCAGACCCCTGACCGATGCGCGGCCGGGCACGCCTCGTTGCCGTACCCGGCTCGGACGGCCCAGTCGAGGCTGAGGCCGCAGAATTCGGCTCGCCCGTTGCGCGTGTCGCCTTGTCAAGCTCGGCAATGCTATGTAGACACGACTGTTTTAGGTCTATACAATCGAACCTATGTTCGAAGCAGCAGCCGAAATCCCCACCGGGCGCAGCGACGCGATGTCGCGGCAGCCGGCCGGAGCCGGCGAACCTGAGCAGCCGGCCGATCCGTTACCAGGTGATACGATTGACGGAATGTCCGCAATGTCCAGCAAGACACTGGGTATCGCCATTCTGCTCGCCCAGCTCGGTCGGCATTCCGCCGATCGCTTCACCGCGCTCATCGCCGAACTCGATCTGACCGGCCCGCAGGCCGGCATCCTGCGAGCAATCGCCGGCGAACCAGGTCGCAGCCAGCAGGCGCTCAGCGACCAGCTCGGCCTGCTGCCCAGCCGGGTGGTCGCATTCGTCGACGACCTGGAACGCCGCGGCCTGCTGGAGCGCAGGCGCAACCCCGGCGACCGGCGGCTGTACGCGCTCTACCTCACCGAGCAAGGTGAGGATCTGATGACCAGGCTGGCCGCCGTCTCGGTGGCGCACGAGGCCGAGATCACCGCCGGCTTGAGCGACCAGCAGCGCGCCGCCTTGAGCGAGCTGCTGGCCGGCCTTGCCGAACGTCAGCAGCTCAATCCGGGTGGCTCGGACTATTCGCCGACGAGCCGCAGCCGGCGCTGAATCGGCGCCCCGCCGGAAGACCGCTGGTCGCTCGTCCCGAGCGGACTGCCGGCCGGCCGGCCGGCGGCGCTACTGTGCAATTCATGCGCTTCGCCTTCAAGACCGCGCCGCAGCACACCACCTGGGCGGACATGCTCGCGGTCTGGCAGGAGGCCGACCAGATCGAGTTGTTCGAGTCCGGCTGGAGCTTCGACCACTTCTACCCGATCTTCAGCGACTCGCACGGCCCCTGCCTGGAGGGCTGGACGACCCTCGCCGCGCTGGCCCAGGCGACCCGCCGGCTGCGGCTGGGCATCATGGTCACCGGCATCCACTACCGGCACCCCGCGGTGCTGGCGAACATGGCCGCGGCGGTGGACATCGTCTCCGGCGGCCGGCTGGAGCTGGGCATCGGAGCCGGCTGGAACGAGGAGGAGTCCGGCGCGTACGGCATCCCCCTCGGCTCGGCGGGCGAACGCAGCGATCGGCTGGAGGAGGCCTGCCAGGTGCTGATCGGCCTGCTGTCGCAGGAGACGACCACCTTGCACGGCAAGCACTACCAGCTCACCGAGGCCCGCAACGAACCCAAGGGACCGCAGCGACCGCATCCGCCGATCTGCATCGGGGGCAGCGGCGAACGGCGCACCCTGCGTACCGCCGCCCGCTATGCCCAGCACTGGAACTTCGTCGGCGGCAGCCCGGCGGACTTCATCCGCAAGCGCGACGTGCTGCATGCCCACTGCGCGGAGATCGGACGGGATCCGGCCGAGATCATGCTGTCCAGCCACGTGGCTCTCGGCCCGGACGGCGAGGTGGGGCCGGCCCTCGAAACCGCGTCCGCGCTGGCCGAGCACGGGCTGGATCTGGCCATCATCCAGCTCCGGCCGCCGCACAGCCCGGCGGTGCTCGGCCCGCTGGCCGAGGCGCTGAGCCAACTCGGCTGACCCCCGCCGAACCGAACGGCCGGCCGGATGGTGAGCCGGTCCGGACCCCGCGACAGCCGGCTGGATCCGTCCCGGAGCCGGCCGAGCAGGCGCGATTCGGCCGCGACGATCTCATGACCAAGGTCCCTAACCGGTCAGGTCCTTGATCGCTAGCGTGTGGCCGTGCCAAACCAATGTGACCATCACTGGTCCGGTCTGCGCTGCCAACTAAGGGCCGGCCACGCCTCGGCACATGCCGCTCGCGAGGACGATGCGGTCATCTCCTGGCACGGCAACGGGCACGACGGCCGGGTGGTGCTCGACTGGGCGGTACGGCAGGACGAGGACGGCCATTCCGCCGACCAACCGGCCGGTGATGCCGAGCCGGACCGGCCGGCCGATCAGTAGCCCCGAGCCCCACGGTCGACCGATCAGTAGCCCTGGCCGAGATCGCCGAGGCACGTCCCGGCAAGCCGCCGGTGGCCGGCCCGCGGCGGCGCGCTAGCCTGGCTGACGATGGCGGTGGGGCTCGCCGACAACCGCGGCATTCGGCCGCCGACAGTCCCTACCTTCGCATGGTGGAGGTAGCTGGCATGCCTGCAACCGGCATCACCCTGGCGGCGGTCGCGGCCGGTGGCGTCCTCGGCGCCGAGGCCCGGTACGGGCTGAGCGTCGCGATACCGCACCACGCCGGGCAATTCCCCTGGTCGACGCTGCTGATCAACCTCACCGGCAGCCTGCTGATCGGCGTGCTGATGGCCTGGTTGCGCCGCCAGCCGGCGCCCAATCCGCTGCTGCGGCCGTTCCTCGGCGTCGGCGTGCTGGGCGGCTACACCACCTACTCGTCGTTCGCGGTGGACGTCCAGCAGCTGCTGCTGGCGCACCGTCCGCTGCTGGCCCTGGGCTACCTGGCGGCGACCGTGCTGGGCGGTGCCGCCGCGGTGTGGCTGGCCGGCGCCCTGGCGGCCGGCCC
>DASUAC010000567.1:0-4035 GCA_035763985.1 Jatrophihabitans sp.
CATGGTCGGCACCGCCTTCATGAACCGGGTGGCCCCGGTGCCGCCCGACATGCTGGCCCGGTACCGCGACGCCGGCGACCGGATCGTGCTGGGCAGCGACTTCCCGAACATCCCGTACCGCTATGCCGAACAAATTCAGTCGCTGCTGGACTGGGGTTTCGGCGAGGATTGGCTGCGACAGGTGCTGTGGCACAACGGGGCGCGGTTGCTCGGCTTGATCTGAGCCTGCCGCTCGAGGTGGAGGGTGAGCTCGTGACGGTCAGCTGGCGGCCGCTGGAGCTGGCAACGGTGCCCGAGTGGGCCGAGCTGGTGAACACGTTGGCCAAGGCCGACGACACCGGGGAGTTCTACGACGAGGCGGATCTGGCCGAGGAGCTCGGGTGGGCCGGCTTCGACCCCCGCCGCGACTCGCTGGCGGCCTGGCAGGACGGCCGGCTGGTCGGCTTCCTGAACGTCACGGTGAGCGGCAACCTGGACCGCGCCGGCCAGGCCAGCGCGCAGCTGGACGGCGGGGTGCACCCGGACTATCGCGGCCGCGGCATCGGCCGGCAGTTGATGGACACCATGGAGCCCCGGGCGGCCGAGTTGGTCCGGCAGCGGCACCCGGGCGCGGCGACGGCGGTGCTGCGGGCCGGCGGCGGCGTTGCCGGGGCATCCGTCCGGCCACTGCTGGAACGGCGCGGCTATCGGCAGGTACGGCACTTCCACCACCTGGAGCGGCCGCTGCCCGGCGAGCTTCCGGAGCCACCTGCGCTGCCGGTGCGGCGGTTCTCCCCGGAGCTGACCGAGCAGGTCCGGCTCGCGCACAACGAGGCGTTCGCCGAGCATTGGGGCTCCTCGCCGCGTACCCCGGAGAACTGGCGGGAGCTGGTCGAGTCCCGGTCGTCCCGGCCGGAGTTGAGCTTCCTGAGCCTCGCCGAGGACGGCACCGTCGATGCCTACCTGCTGAGTTGGCAGTGGCAGCCGGGCGAGCTGCACATCGGCCTGGTCGGCACCCGGCCACGAGCGCGTGGGCGCGGGCTGGCCCGGGCCTGCCTGGCGGCTGCGCTGCGGGCCGGCGCCGAGGACGGCCTGACCCGGGCCAATCTGGGGGTGGACAGCGAGAATGCCACCGGCGCCGGCCGGCTGTACGCCTCGGTGGGCTTCCAGCCGAAGCGGGTGGTGGCCGCGTACGAGCGGCCGGTGAGCTGACCGCCGGCCGTGAAGATCACCCGTCGCGCGTGAGCTGCGGCGGGCCGGCCACGCCGAGGATGAGACGTGTGCCGGCAGCCGGGCGCACCCGGTGGAGGCGGCGCTGCGTGAGCTTGCCATCGGGGCGATGCTGGCGGCCACGGTCGTCGCGGCGTTCGTGGCCGTGGTGGCGTTCGCGTCGTCGGTGGCGCGCCAGGCCGGTGACGGGTCGGTGGCGCGCCCGGCCGAGGAGCCGGCCGGCGACGGGTCGCTGGCGCTCGCCGCCTCGGCGGGCACCCTGCTCGAGTACGCCGTCTGGTGCCTGTTCGGCGCCCTCGCGGTGGCGCATCTCGGCGAGATCGTCAGCTGGCAGGGTTTGCTGTTCGCGCCGTTGTCGCTCACCGTGCTGCGGATGGCGCCGGTCGGCCTGGTGCTCGGTGGTTTTCGGCATGATCGCGCTGGAGGAGTTCCCGGGCAACGAGGCGATCGCCCAGGTGGTCGGCACGATCGCGCTCACCGTGCTGTTCAGCGTGGTGCTGCACGGCGTCACCGCCGACGCCTGGGCCGCCCGGTACGGCGACTGGGCCAGGCGAACCCGTCCCGAGGCAGAACTCGGTGCGGCGGTGCAGCCGTTGGCCGGCCGGGGGATTCGGCGCCGCGGCCTGGTCCTGACGCCGCGGTGGCCGGGGAGTTCGGTCAGCCGCTCGCCGGTACGGCTCGGAAGAGATAGACACCGACCACTTCTGCGTGGGTAATCAGCTGCTGGCCCGCCGTGAACCGGTCACCGCTTGTTTGCGGATTCGAGACATAGCTGAACGACGCGTGTTCCAGGCGCCATCCCGCATCCTCGATGGCGGCCAGGAGGTCGGTGTTCGGCCGATCCGCCGGACTTCTCAAGAGGGCCGACTGGTTGAGATAGTTCCCTTCGGCGGAGAAGGTGGACGCGCCTCCGTCGATCGCCAAGCGTGGGATCTCCAACTGAAGGAATCTGTCACCGCGCAGGCGGGCCGCCCTGACCAGTTCCAGAACAGAGATTTGGAAGCGGGATATGGCGGCTATCCGCCACTGCATCAGTTCCCGTTGCCGCCGTGCCTCGAGTTCTGCCTGTTCCCGTCGCCTTTGGGCCTCGAGGGCAGCTCGCTTCTTGGCCTCGTCGAACTGGGGATTCAACTGGCGCTTAGTCACAACTCACCCTTCGGCCGCAGCGCGTATGACATGACCAGGCGAAATCATTACATCCACTACGCCGGGCTGGGCACGTCCGAACGCTATCGCCGGAACTTTCGCAGCCGCAGGCTGTTGGTCACCACGAACACCGAGCTGGCCGCCATCGCGCCGCCGGCGATCATCGGGTTGAGTAGGCCCAGCGCGGCCAGTGGGATCGCGGCCAGGTTGTAGCCGAACGCCCAGCCGAGATTGCCCTTTATGGTGCGCAGGGTTGCCCGGGCCAGCCGGATCGCGTCCACCGCCAGCAGCAGGTCCGGCTGGACCAGGGTCAGGTCGGACGCCTCGACCGCGATGTCGCTGCCGCCGCCGATGGCCAGCCCCAGGTCGGCCTCGGCCAGCGCGGCGGCGTCGTTGATGCCGTCACCGGCCATCGCCACGGTGCGGCCGGCCGTCCGCAGCCGCCGGATCTGCTTCGCCTTCTCGGCCGGCAGCACCTCGGCGATCACCTCGTCGATGCCGACCTGTTCGGCCACGGTCGCAGCCGCCCGCCGGTTGTCGCCGGTCAGCAGCACGGTCCGCAGTCCCATCCGGTGCAGCTGCTCGATCGCCTGCGCCGAGCTGGGCCGGACGGTGTCGGAGACCACGATCAGCCCGGCGATCGTGCCGTCCCAGCCGACCCAGACCGGGGTGTGGCCACGGTCCTGTGCCTCGTCCGCGGCCTGCCGCAGCGGCTCGGGCACCGCCGCGTCCGGCCGGTGCTCGGTCAGCCAGCCGAGCCGGCCGATGCGTACCCGCCGTCCCTCGACGGTGCCGGCCACGCCCAGGCCGCCGGTGTCGGCGAAATCGGCCACCGGCGGCAGTTCGCCCTGGTAGCTGCTGGCGATCACCCGGGCGATCGGATGTGCCGAGGCGTGCTCGACCGCGGCCGCCAGCCGGTGCAGCGTGCCCGGGTCGGTGGCGATGACGTCGACCAGCCGGAGCCGGCCCGAGGTGACCGTGCCGGTCTTGTCCAGCACCACGGTGTCGATGGCGGCCGCCGACTCCAGCACCTGCGGGCCGCGGATCAGGATGCCGAGCTGGGCACCGCGGCCGGTGCCGACCAGCAGCGCGGTCGGGGTGGCCAGGCCCAGCGCGCACGGGCAGGCGATGATCAGCACCGCCACCGCCGCGCCGAACGCGGTGCTGACCGCGACGCCGGCGGCCAGCCAGCCGAGCAGGGTTGCCAATGCCAGGACGAGGACCACCGGTACGAACACCCCGGACACCCGGTCGGCCAGCCGCTGGGCGGCCGCCTTGCCGTTCTGCGCCTCGCTGACCAGCCGGGCGATCTGGGCGAGCTGGGTGTCGGCGCCGACCCGGGCGGCGCGCACCACCAGCCGGCCGGACAGGTTCACCGTCGCGCCGGTCACCTCGTCACCGGGGGAGATCTCGACCGGCAGCGATTCCCCGGTGATCGCCGAGGTGTCCACCGAGCTGAGGCCCTGCGTCACGACTCCGTCGGTGGCGATCCGCTCGCCGGGACGGGTGACGAACTCCGCCCCGACCGGCAATTGCTCGATCGGTACGAGCTGTTCCCGGCCGTCCACGAGCAGGCTGACCTGCTTGGCGCCCAGGTCGAGCAGCTTGCGCAGCGCGGCACCGGAGGCTCGCCGGGCGCGCAGCTCGAGGAACCGGCCGAGCAGGATCAGCACGGTGACG
>DASUAC010000568.1:0-13254 GCA_035763985.1 Jatrophihabitans sp.
GCGGCTGGACGAGCTGAACCGCGAGCTGGAGCAGCGGGCGGCTTCCCAGCATGCGCCCACCGTGCAGGGCGTGACGCTGGCGTCCCTGCACTCAGCCAAGGGGCTGGAGTGGGATGTGGTCTTCCTGGTCGGGCTGACCGACCAGACCATCCCGATCCAGCATGCCGATACTCCGGAGCAGCTCGCCGAGGAACGCCGCCTGCTGTACGTCGGCATCACCAGGGCCCGGCACCGGCTGATGCTGTCCTGGGCGCTGGCCCGCAATCCCGGCCAGGCTCGGCGGCGACGGCCCAGCCGGTTCCTGGACGGATTACGCCCGGCCGGCAGCGGCCGGGCCACCTCGGCCGGTGCGGGCCGGCGAACTCGGCCGGTGCCGGAGTCGGCCGACGCGGCGACCTTCGGCCGGTTGCGGGTATGGCGCAAGAAGCAGGCCGAGGCGCAGGGCGTACCGGCCTATGTGGTGTTCTCCGACGCGACCTTGGTGGCGATAGCCGACCGCGCGCCGGGCGACAGCGCGGCACTTGCCGAGGTGCCGGGGGTGGGGCCGGCCAAGCTGGCCAGATACGCCGAGCCGGTGCTCGCGGTGCTGGCCGGCGAGGACCCGGAGCCGGTGGCGGTGGACTGACGCCTACTCGCCGCGTTGGGAGATCCACCTTTTAGCCCAAGGCGAATCTTGGTCCGTCGGCTGCCCGGTCCGGCCTCCGGCGGTGGGCCGGTGCATCGGTCCGGAAAAATATGTGGAAACAATCTGGAAAATAGTTTGTCCTCTCGTGGCCCCTCCGATAGCCTCGCGTACACGAGATGAACACGTCGGCTGCGCCCATCGGCAAGGCCGCGCCAGCACGTAGGGAGAAGGTGACCACGATGTCGAGCTACTTCAAGACCGCAGCAGCCAGCGAGATCGCGGCTGCCTTCTGCGTGCTCCCGGTCGGTATCACGGTCGTCGATGCCGTTCCGGCGCAGCGGACCCGTATGGGCACCGGACTGTCCAATGTCGTGTTCGGTGAGGGACACCCGCCTCGAGGGATACCACTCTGACCAGTTCAGAGCGAGCCACCTCTCGAGGCCGCGGAATCCCTGACCGGGATTCCGCGGCCTTTGTCATTCCGGCCCCGAGCCGCCGCAAGGCTCGATGCAGGACAGCCGGCCCGGCCGGCTCGAACGAACGCACAGGAGTTCGATGAAGGACCGTCAGATGCTCGTCCGAGGCAGGCGCATCACCCACGCGCCGTTCGCCTCAACTCAAGGGGCATCGCCGACAACTGAATACCCGCCAGCAATCCCTGACCCGAGGAGGTGACCCGACGTGTATGCCACTGCAACTCTGACCGAGCTTCAGGCGCAACCGCGGGTTGCGGCCGAACCACAGGCTGCGATCTCGATCTGCGACCCGCTCGTCCCCACCGTCGATCCGGCCTTCGGCGCCGACGTCGACGACCTGCCCTGCCGGATGCTCGACGCCGACCTGTGGTTCGCCGAAGCACCGGCTGACCTCGAGCGGGCCAAGGCGCTCTGCGCCGGCTGCCCGGTCCGGATCGGCTGCCTCGCCGGCGCGTTGGATCGCCGGGAGCCGTGGGGTGTCTGGGGCGGCGAGATCTTCAGCCAGGGCATGGTCATCGAACGGAAGCGGCCGCGCGGCCGCCCTCGCAAGAGCGGCGTAGCGGCATGACCGTCGATCGCTGGGGCGTGTGCTCCCGGGATCAGCACGGCGTGATCGACAACAAGCGGCGTCGTAACGAGCTGGCCACGCCGGCCCGGCGGGGCGCCGAACTCACGGTTCTCTTCAACAACTCAGCAAGGAGCATTCAGATGTATTCGATGTATGAAGCATTCGCTCGCGAGCGAATGCGCGAACACCTCGAGCAGGCTGCGCAGCGCCGGCTGTCGGCGCACGTCGCCTCCGCGCGGATGTGGCGTCGGCTGGCCGTCTACTCGGCCGGCCGGGCGGCTCGGTCGTCGCGGCGACTGGCCGAGCATTCGGCGGCCGAGTATCAGCTGGTGGCCTGATCGCCGGCGGCCGGCGGTACGAACCCGGCCGGCGCGGCCGCGGTAGCCGCGGCCGTTGTGACCGAAGTGGCGGGGCGGGTTCCGATCGAACGACCGGAACCCGCCCCGCCCGCTATCTCGAGCCGCTCGGGACCGGTGGGTCGAGCCTCGTCAACCCCTTGTCGGTGACCTATGCCAAGGTCGGTGCATGGCGACCGAATTCCAGGTGACTTTCGACAGTGCCGACCCCGCTGCGCACGCGGCCTTCTGGGCCGAGGCGTTGCATTACGTCCAGGCGCCACCGCCGCGCGGCTTCGACTCGTGGGACGCCGCGCTGGACGCTTGGGGCATCCCGCCCGACCAGCGCAACAACCGTTCGGCGCTCGTCGACCCCGAGGGTGCCGGGCCGCGGCTGTTCTTCCAGAAGGTGCCCGAGCCGAAGACGGCGAAGAACCGGGTGCATCTCGACCTCCGTGCCGCCGCCGGCGTGCCGCCGGAGGGCCGGTCGGATGCGCTCGAGGCGGAATGCGCCCGACTGGTCGCGCTCGGCGCACGCCGGGTGCAGCGGTTGGAGGCCGACGGCATCGACGGGCTCTGCATCGCCATGCAGGACCCCGAGGGCAACGAGTTCTGCCTGGACTGAGTGGGTCAGGCAGCGCGTGAGCGTCCGTCCTCAGTGCGCGGATCGCTCAGCGCACTGCGCGGCGGCGGGCTGGTCGCCGGACTGGACGAAGTGGCCACCGTTCGGGCTGCGGGGCATTCCCGTGCCGTCGGCGCCCCACCCGGCTTGCTGTCTGGTGGGGCTTTGCCCTGGTTGGGCTCTGTGTCGGCGCTCGGCGGCGACGCTCGCGACGCCGCGCCTGCTGGCGTTGTCGTCTCAGGTGGGCTGCAATGACCGGGTGAGCCATCAAGACGACGGATCGACCGCGAAACCCGCCGCCGGTGACCCGCCGCGTACCTGTCAGGTCTGTGGCCGATCCGGATCCGGCGAGGAACTCCTGCAGTGGGGGATGGATCGGCGGGCCGGCCAGGTCAGCTGGACCTGCCCGCGCTGCGCCACCACCCACCTCAGGGCTCTGGAAGCGAAGCTGGATCCCGAATGGTGGTGACCTCCGCACCTGGGTCGGCCGGTGAGTTCCGGGCGGCCGGTACCACCGGCCCGGCGAACAGGCGACTCTCCCATGCACCGCGGTCATCCCTTTGAACAAGGGCTATCTCTGAACCCGGGCCATCTCTGAACCCGGGCCATCCCTTGAACTCCCGGCTACCCCTTGAAACCTGGCTGCCATTCCTCGGCGATCTGCCGGTACGGCGCACGCGCACCCAACTGACACAGCACGCCGATCGAGCCGAGCGTCACCCGGTGGATCAACAGGTATTCCGGGGGCAGGTTGAGCATGCGACCCACCCTGGCAGCCTCGTTGCGCGGATCGCCGATGCGGGCCGCCTGCTCGCGCATCCAGGTGCGGGTGAAGGTGAATTCCGGCTGCGCGAGCGGTTCGAGGATCGGTCGCAGATAATCCATCACCTTCTCGGCATCGATCTGCAGGGTGCCTCGGATGAACTTTTCGTCGCGCATCGCCTGGATCACCGCTTCGGTATCGCCTTGCAACACGAACCGAGTGATCCGGCCCAACGGCTCCGGGGTGCCGTTCGGCAGACGAGCCATCGCTCCGAAGTCCAGCACGCCCAACCGGCCGTCGTCCATCAGCCGGAAGTTGCCTGGATGCGGATCGGCGTGCAGCAAGTGGCAGCGTTGCGGTGCCGAGAAATGCAGCAGGGCCAGCAGCCCACCCGCCCGGTCTCGCTCCGCTTGGCTGCCGGAAGCGATGATCTTCGACAGCGGCGTGCCGCCCAACCATTCGCTGACGATCACCTTCGGCGCGCTCGCCACCACCCGTGGCGCGATGATCTCCGGATCGTCGTCGTAGGCGGCGGTGAACTGGCGCTGGGCATCCGCCTCCAGGGTGTAGTCCAGCTCCTCGCTGACCCGAGCCTTCAGTTCGGTAAGCAGCGGCTTGACGTCCAACCCGGGCGACAGCATGGAAAACAACCGGGCGAACCGCGACAGCTGATTGAAGTCGGCCATCAGCGCGGGTCCGGCACCGGGGTACTGGATCTTGACCGCCACCTCGCGACCGTCCGCCCATATGGCCCGATGGACCTGGCCGATCGAGGCTGCCGCTGCCGGCTCGTCCTCGAAGGAGCGGAACCGGCTCCGCCAGGACGTGCCGAACTGTTCGTCCAGCACCCGATGCATGATGGCCGGCGCCATCGGCGGCGCCGCCTCCTGCAGCTTGGTCAGGGCCTCCCGGTAGGGCGCCGCCGCCTCTTCCGGCAGCGCCGCCTCGAAGACCGAGAGCGCCTGGCCGAACTTCATGGCGCCACCCTTGAGCTGGCCGAGCACCGAGAAGAGCTGTTCGGCGGTACGGGCGGCCAGTTCGGCCTGTACGTCATCGGCGGATTGGCCGGTCAGCCGCCGCCCGAGCCCGACCGTGGCCCGACCGGCCACGCCCAGCGGAAGCCTGGCCAGCCGTGCGGTGCGGGCCACGCCACGCTGCGGTATGTCGGTCACAATCCCATTCTGCCGTCTTCGATGGGGTTCAAGGCCGCACCGCAGTCACATTCCTGATGCGGTGGCCAGCTGCGCCTGCGTAATCGCCACTCCGGCAGCTGCCACTCCACCGTACCGCCGATCGTTTCCGGACGCTGGCCGTCGATGTAGCTCAGCGCCTGGCCGGCGGCCAAACCGGCCGTCGCCACGCATAACGCCACCTCCGAGATCGCCCGGTGCTTGGCCCGAGCGGCGAGCTGCACGGCAAGGGCAGGCCAGCATGGGTCGCGCTCGCTGCGGTGCAGATCGGCACAGCGCAGGCAACTGCTGCGGCCGGGTATCACCAATGGCCCGATCACTGCTCGAGAACCATGCACGGCGACGCTCAGATGCGCCAGCCCGTCCAGATGCAGGCTGTCCCGGATGGCGGGTTCCACCGGCACCGGATCGGTGAGGATGACCAGATCGGCGAACCGGCCGGCACCGATCGGAGCGGTCACCACGTCGGGAGAGCTGCGCCGGATCGCTGCCACCCCGGAAATCCGGAAGCGACTGCCCTCGTCGGCGTAGCTGAGGCCACCCGGACAGCTGTCCGCCGCGGCCACGTCCCCGCCGTCCACCAACTGCACCTGCCCGATACCGGCGCCGGCCAGGGTTGCCGCGAGGGTCGTGGTGATCCGCGAGGTGCCGTGCACCGCAACGGCAGACCGCCGCCGTCGCGCCATCACCGCGGGACCCTCGTCCCCGTAGCGTCCCAGCAGGGCGTCGAGGTCGGCGTTGAGATAGGCGGGCAGTCGGGCTGGTGGCATCCGGCGGGCGATCGGCCGGGTGAGGAATCCGGCGCGGTGCAATTCCTCGGCCAGTTCCAGAGCCTCGCCATGCAGCGGCCGCGGCCGGCTGCGGGCTCGGCGGTCCGGTAGTCGATCGTCCGTGGAAGTGCCGGGCGAGCACCTTTCTTCGCGGTCCGAGAGGGAGCTCTCCGGTGCGGGCGCCGGTTCGCCGGGCCAATGCCCGCCGCGTAGCGGCATCAGGGCCGACATGTGCTCCGGCCGCACGTTGCTCACCGTCACCCGCCTGTCGCCGAGTTCCAGTTGCACCACATCCGGCGCCCGCCAGACGACCACGGTGGCCGGATTGAGCCGGCGCCACCTGGCCGGGCGTGTGATTGCTCGGTCGATGGCCGGGCGGGTGTCGGTTGTCATGCCGGGAAGGTTGACACAGCGTTCGGACAGCCGAGCGGGTTGTCCACAGCCGCGTACCTGAACCCTCAAGAGCATGTCCACACTTGTGGAGCTAGCTGTGGATAACCTCTGGACGACGCGCCGACACCGCCGTTGACAACCTGTGGACAAGCCCTGGTGTCGTCGGCGGTTGCCCTTATGGTGACGGCATGGCTGAACTCGCTCGCTCCTCCCGTTCCATCACGGCCCCCGCCACCGTGGAGGTCCGCCGCAGCTCACGGCGCCGCCGCACCGTCTCGGCCTACCGGGACGGTGACACCATCGTGGTGCTCGTCCCGGCGAGGCTCAGCAAGGCCGACGAACAGCGGCTGGTCTCGGATTTGGTGGAGCGGATCACCCGGCGCGAAGCGAACCAGTCCCGTGCCGGAGCCCGACGCGGGGACGCGGCACTGATGGCACGGGCTCGCGACCTGGCGCGGCAGTACCTGGCCGACCGGCCGCGGCCGGCCAGCGTGCGCTGGGTCAGCAACATGACCACCAGATGGGGATCGTGCACGATGGTCGACCGGACGATCCGGCTCTCCCACCGGCTGCAGCCGATGCCGTCCTGGGTCATCGATTACGTGCTGGTGCACGAACTGGCGCATCTGCTGGAGCCGGGGCACGGTCCGCGGTTCTGGCAATGGGTGGAGCGCTATCCACGCACCGAACGTGCGCGCGGCTATCTGGAAGGGGTGGCGATGGCTGCTCAGCTGCCGGGGTTGTCCGATTGCGGATCGTCGGAGGACGATGCCGACGGAGCATCCGGCGAGCTCTGGTCACCATCCGACGCCGGCCGGTCGGTCGTCGCGGGCCGGTCGGGCCTGGGCGAGGCCGGCCGGTCCTCCGCCCGGCGCCGTGCCAGGTCGTCGGACGGATCGCGGGCCAGATCGTCCGCCGGCTCGGTCGGCCGGTCGGCAGCGGCAGCCTCGGTGCTGCCGGTACTGGCCGAGCCGTTGGGCTCATGACTGCCGGACGGCTCGCCCGGCCGGTCCTCGGTCAGTTGGGAGATGTCGTCCGGTATCTCCAGTGCCGGCGAACCTCCGTAATTGCTGGCGAAGCCGAGCGGGTCGTCCAGGTCGTCGGAGGTGGGCAGCAGATCGGGATGACTCCACAGCCCGTCCCGGGCGGACGTGCTGTGCAGCTGCCCCATGGCACCCCACAGGGCGGCGGCATCGCGCAACCGGCGTGGCCGCAGCTCCAGGCCCACCAGCGTTGCGAACGTCTGCTCGGCGGGTCCGCCCGCCGCCCGGCGACGGCGCATCGCCTCGGCGAGCACCTGGGCCGATTGCAGCCGGTCCTCGGCCGCGGCCAGGACGACCACGTCGACCCAGCCTTCGATCAGTGCGAGCAGGGTCTCCAGCCGCCGCAACGCCATGGTCTGGGATTCGGTCTGCTGCGGTTCGAACAACCCGTTGCTCAGCGCCTCCTGCAGCGACTCCGGACGCTGCGGGTCGATCTCGGTCAGCATCGACGAGATCGCCTGCGGGTCGATGGCGATGCCGCGGCCGTAGGCGTCCACGGTGTCGATCAGCTGCTGGCGCAACCAGGGAACGTGACCGAACAACCGGTGATGGGCGGCCTCCCGCAAGGCCTCGAACAGCCGTACCTCGTCCAACGGCCGATCCAGTTCGGTGGCCAGCTTGCCGAGATTGGGAATCACCAGCCCGGCGGTTCCGGTGCCGCCGAGCGGCAGGCCGATCTCCGAGCTCGACACCACCTCGCCGGCGAGGCCTGCCAGACCCTGGCCCAGCTGAGCACCGAACATCATGCCGCCCAACTGCGACATCATCGGCGCCATCGGGCCTGCCTGCTCGGCCAGCTCGGCGGGCAGGACGCCGGACATGGCGCCCACCACCCGGCTCGCCACCGGATCGCACAATTCCGCCCAGGCGGAGATGGTCCTTTCCACCCAGTCGACCTGGCTCCATGCCTGTGTGGTGGTCACCCCGGACGGCAGATCGGTCACCGCGTCCAACCAGAGGTCCGCCAACCGGACGGCTTCGGCGACTGCTGCCGCTTCCGCGGCGGTGGTGACCCGATGCTGAGCGGCCAGTGCAGTGATGGCCAGCTGGCGGGCCAGATCCCAGTTCACCGGGCCGCCGCTGCCGGACAGCAGCCGCTGCAACTCCGCGAACAACGGAATCTTGCCGGACAGGTCGTCCGGACCGCCGCCCCCCGGCTCGTTCGGGCCGAACGGGGAGAAGCCGAAACCGAAGTCGCTCATTGGGCTCACGTTAGTGGCAACGGACGGGTCGCGGCAGTCGTGCCCGTGCCGGGGGATACCGGCACAGCACCGGCGTTGCATCCCGCAGTTCGGGTGCGCCGGCTCTACCGTGACCGGTATGGCATGGCTGTGGTGGTTACTGGCTCCGGTGGCCAGCACACTGCTCGGCGGCCTGGTGCTGACAGTGCGGGCGGCGGCCGAGCCGGGCCACCGGCTGCGCCGGCTGCGCAAGGATCCGATGGCAGAGCATCGCGCGCTGCTCGACGCCCTGGCCAGGCACGCTCCGCAAGCCGCCAACGCTCCGCAAGCCAGCGATGCCCAGCAAACCAACCACGTTCCGCAAGCCAACCATGCTCCGCAAGCCAGCGACGCCCAGCAAGCCAGCCACGCCTCGCAGGCCAGCCACGCCGCGCAGCCCAACCACCGCATTCCGGAACCCGACTCCGAGCAGTTGATCTCGGTCCGGGTGCTGGACGGTGGCCACGCCACCTCGACGCCGAGCTGAGCCCGTTACGCTATCGGCGATGTCTCGTCAGTCGCGCACCCTTGTCGTCGGTGCGGTGCTGTGCCTGGTGCTCGGCGTGCTGTCGTTCACGCTCCGGGTGCCGTATCTGGTGGAGAGCCCGGGCCCGACCTTCAACACCCTCGGACAGAGCGACGGCAAGGACATCATCGAGGTCACCGGGCACCCGACCAGCACCACGACGGGGCACCTGAACCTGATGACGGTGCTCTCCGACACCGAGAAGACCACCGTCGCCGGCGCCCTGACGGGCTGGCTGCGGCATGACGAGGTGGTCGTGCCGTACGACGCGATCTACCCGCCGGGCACCACCAAGCAGCAGCAGGACGCCGCCAACGCCCAGGATTTCACCGCCTCGCAGGACAATGCCACGGCGGCGGCCGCCTGTGAACTCGGCTATCCCAAGGGCTTCGGCATCTTCTCGGTCGCCGACGATTCGCCGAACAAGGACGTGTTCAAGCCGGGGGACCAGCTGGTGTCGGTGAACGGGGTGGCCGTGCCGGACGAGCCGACGCTGCGCAAGGTGCTGGGGACGTTGCAGCCGGGGGCCAAGGCCGCCGTCGCGGTGATCCGGGCCGGCAAGCCGATCACGGTATCCGCGACGTTGGGCCAGCCGTCGTCGGGCAGCAGCACGCCGAGGCTCGGCGTGAGCGTCGGCGTGGGCTGCCTGCTGCCGTTCCGGGTCGACCTCAGCCTGACCGGAATCGGTGGCCCGTCCGCCGGTTTGATGTTCGCGCTGGGCATCATCGACAAGATCAGCGCCCACGACCTGACCCACGGCCGGTTCATCGCCGGCACCGGCACGATCGATCCCACCGGAGCGGTCGGCCAGATCGGTGGCATCGCGCTGAAGATGATCGCGGCCCGCCGGGCCGGCGCCACGGTCTTCCTGGCGCCGGCCAGCAACTGCCCCGACGTCAAGGGCAACATCCCGTCCGGGCTGAACGTGGTCAAGGTAAACACCCTGCACGAGGCGATCACCGACCTGGACACGCTGGCCGGCGGCGGCGCGGTCCCGCACTGCTGACTTCCGGGGCGTCCGCCCGGCCAGCCGCAAATATCTCAGGCCGATCCGGACGGATCCGCCGGAAACCTCAATCGGTCAGGGTCGCGGCCAGCGCGGAGACCAGGTTGGGCGCCAGGTCCGCGCCGGTCAGCAGATCCTCCGCGGTGTCGCCGGCCCCGCGGAGCCGCAGGATGCTGGCCGCCTGACCGGTGCGCAGCACCGCGACCACCAGCCGCGCCTCCCGCCGCTCGGGGTGATCGACCGCCCGCCCGGCTGCCGCCGCCACGTCCAGGTCGGCGAACTCGGCCTCGGCCGAGGGCGGCAGCATGACGATCTCCTGGCACAGCGCGCAGCCGACCACCTCGGCCGGCCAGCCGATCCGGGCGAGCGCCTCGTCCAGCGGGCCGGACGGCAGCGGTTCCTGCGCGATGGGGGTGATCGCCTCTTCGCCGATGTCGGCCACGTCCAGATCGCCCAGGAACTCGGCGGCCGCCGGGTCGGCGGCCAGCACCCGGGTGGGCACCAGCGCGTACAGCGTCGGAGGCTGGTCCCAGCCGGACCGTCCGGCGAAGGCCTCGATCTCCGCCGCCACCGCCTCCAACAGGATCGGGCCGCCGGCGTGTTCGGTCATCGGTAAATCGTGCCATTGCTTCGGAACCGCTGCCCGGATGGGTACGTTGCTCTTGCAGGAAACCCGGCACCGGCGCCGGGCAGCCGCCCGGCGGCCGGCACGAGGTGAGGAGAAACATTCGTGGCCATGCGGCCTGAAATGCCCAGCATCCGGATTTCGCGACGCGGCAAGATCCTGATCGGCGTGCTGGCGGCGATCATCGTCCTGTTCTCGGTGCTCGGCTCACTGGTGTCGGTCTATACCAACTGGCTGTGGTACGGCGAGGTCGGCTTCCGGCACGTGTACCGCACCATCCTGCTCACCCGGCTGGTGCTGTTCATCGTGGTCGGGCTGGTGATGGCGGCGATCATCGGGGCCAACGTCTACCTCGCCTACCGGATGCGGCCGCCGTTCCGGCCGGTGTCCCAGGAGCAGGAGAACCTGGAGCGCTACCGGGTGACGCTGGAGCCACGCAAGAAGCTGATCTTCGGCGGCCTCGTGGCGCTGGTGTTCATCATCGCCGGGGCGTCCGGCCAGTCGAACTGGCGGATCTGGCAGCTGTGGCGCAACGGGGTGTCGTTCGGCATCAAGGATCCGCAGTTCCACCGCGACATCTCGTTCTTCGCCTGGGACTACCCGTTCTACCGGATGCTGCTCGGCCTGGCGTTCAACGCGGTGATCTTCTCGCTGATCCTGGCGCTGGCGGTGCACTACCTGTTCGGCGCGTTCCGGATCGCCACGCCGGGCCCGAAGCTGACCATCTCGGCCCGCCGGCACGTCACCATCCTGGTGTTCTTCTTCATCGTGCTCAAGGCGTGCGCGTACTGGCTGGACCGGTACGGGCTGGTGTTCTCCAGCCGCGGCAAGGTGACCGGCGCTTCCTACACCGACGTGCACGCCTCGTTGCCGGCCAAGACCATCCTGTTCTGGATCGCGGTGCTCATCGCGCTCGCGGTGCTGTCCAGCCTGTGGCTGAAGAGCGCCCAGGTGCCGGTCATCTCCTTCGTGGTGCTGCTGGTGCTGTCCATCGGGATCAGCGGCATCTACCCGCTGATCGTCCAGCAGGTCACCGTCAAGCCGAACGCCAGCGACAAGGAGGCGCCCTACATCCTGCGCAACATCGAGGCGACCCGGCAGGCCTACGGCGTGGTGACCAGCACCGACGGCGGCTCGGTGACGTACCAGAGCTATGCGGTGACCACGACGCCCAGCACCGCCGCGATCACCCCGAAGGATCCGACGATCGCCAACCTGCGAATCCTGGATCCGAACGTCGTCTCGCCCACCTTCAGCAAGTTCCAGCAGCTGCGTAACCAGTACGGCTTCGCCGACAAGCTCGACATCGACCGGTACACGGTGGACGGCCAGCTGCAGGACTACGTGGTGGGCGTGCGCGAGCTGGACCAGAGCAAGCTGACCGGCAACCAGACCAACTGGATCAACCAGCACACCTTCTACACCCACGGCTACGGATTCGTGGCCGCCGCGGCGAGCAGCGACGTCACCAACACCCGGCTGTTCACCGAGGGCGACATCCCGCCGGTCGGGCCGCTGGACGTCACCAACTCCCAGGTCTACTACGGCGAGCTGCTGCCGGACTACTCCATCGTCGGGGCGCAGGGCGCGAGCCGGGAGTATGACGGCGCGGACCAGAAGACCACCTACGCCGGCTCCGGCGGGGTGAAGCTGTCCAACCTGTTCACCCGGCTGGCGTTCGGCATCAAGTACCGGGAGACCAACTTCCTGCTCAACAACGCGGCCAGCGCCCAGGGTGCCAAGATCATCTTCAGCCGGGACCCCCGGCAGCGGGTGGAGAAGGTGGCGCCGTTCCTCACGGTGGACGGCGACCCGTATCCCGCGGTGATCGGCGGCCGGGTGGTGTGGATCGTCGACGCGTACACCACGCTGGCCAATTACCCCTACTCGGAAAGGCAAAGCCTGTCCGACCTGACCTCGGACTCGCTCACCGCGACCAACCGCACCGCCTCCCAGGCCAACAGCGACATCAACTACATCCGCAACTCGGTGAAGGCCACCGTGGACGGCTACACCGGTAAGGTGACGCTGTACCAGTGGGACGAGAACGACCCGGTGCTGAACACCTGGAAGAAGGTGTTCCCCGGCATCGTCCAGCCCAAGTCGGCGATGCCGGCCGACGTGCTGGCCCACGTCCGGTACCCGCAGGACCTGTTCGAGGTACAGCGCAGCGTGCTCGAGCAGTACCACGTGGACGACCCGCGGCAGTTCTACAACGTCGCCGACAAGTGGACGGTGCCGAACGACCCGAACGTCTCCGGCTCGGTCGCGCAGCCGCCGTACTACGTGCTGGCCAGCGTGCCCGGCAGCGCCGGGGCGCCGGAGTTCCAGCTGACCACGCCGATGAAGGTGAACAACTCGACCAACCTGGCCGCCTACATCTCGGTGGACAGTGATCCGGGGCCGAACTACGGCAAGATGACCGTGCTGCGGGTGCCGAGCAGCAACGTGATCCAGGGACCCGAGCAGATCGCCAACACGTTCAACTCCACCTCGGCGATCTCCAAGGACATCTCACTGCTGGACAGCGGCGGGTCGAACGTGCTGCACGGCAACCTGCTCACCCTGCCGGTCGGCAGTTCGTTCCTGTATGTCGAGCCGTTGTACGTGCAGGCGTCCGGGGCGAACGGCTACCCGATCCTGCAGCGGGTGCTGGTGGCCTACGGCGACAAGGTCGGCTACGCGGCCAATCTCAGCGGTGCGCTGCTGAACCTGAGCGTGGGGGAGACCGGGGCGTCGCTGAACCTGCCCGGCGTCATCTCACCCTCGGGGTCGTCCAGCCCGCCGAGCAGTTCGGCGTCGTCAACCCCCACGCCGAGTCAGTCGACCAGCGCGCCGCCGGTGACGGCCGGGGAGCTGCAGCTGCTCGAGCAACTGGACGCCGCGCTGAACCAGCTGCAGGCCGCCTACAAGTCCGGCGACTTCACCGCCGTCGGACAGGCGCAGGCGAACGTGCAGCGGCTGACCACCCTGTATCTGCAGGCGCGCGGCCACGCCGCGCCGACCCCGTCCGCCTCGCCCACGGGGACCAAGTAGCCCGGACGACGGCCGGCGGTTCCGGTACGGACCGCCGGCTCGGCTACCCGGATTTG
>DASUAC010000569.1:0-4043 GCA_035763985.1 Jatrophihabitans sp.
GAGGCGGGCTTCACGGTGGTCTGCCCGGATCTGCGCGGCTACGGGCGATCCACCGCGCCGGCCCCGCAGCCGGACCACGCCCAGGCCGGCAAGCGGGCGATGGCCGGTGACGTCCGTGAGCTCCTGCACCGGCTCGGCCACCGGCGATTCGCGGTGGCCGGCCATGACCGGGGCAGCTACGTCGCGTTCCGGCTGGCGATGGATCACCCGGAGACGGTCAGCCGGCTCGCGGTGCTGGACTGCGTGCCGATCGGCGAGGCCCTCGCCCGCGCCGACGCCCGATTCGCCCAGGCGTGGTGGCACTGGTTCTTCTTCGCCCAAGCCGAGAAACCCGAACGGGCCATCGGCGCCGACCCGGACGCCTGGTACCGGACCGGTCCGGAGCTCGAAGCCAAGATGGGCGAGCAGAACTATCAGGACTTCCTCGCCGCTGTGCACGAGCCGACCGTGCGAACGGCGATGCTGGAGGACTACCGAGCCGGGTTGACCGTCGACCGGGCGGCCGACGACGCCGATCGGGACGCCGGCCGCCGGATCGGCTGCCCGGTGTTGCTCGGCTGGTCCACCGAGGACGACCTGGTGGAGCTGTACGGCGATCTGCCGGCCGTCTGGCGGAACTGGGCCGACGACCTGCGCTGCGTGCCGATCCACAGCGGACACCACATGGCCGAACAGGCACCGGACGAACTCGCCGGCGCGCTCGCCGGATTCTTCGGCGAGAGCTAGGTGCCACGGCCCGCTCAGGGTTTAACCACCTACGAATATGGGAATCCCTGAGTCAGGAAGCTCGATCATTTTCGGCGCCGGAAATGGCGCACAAATTTCACATCGAGGTGAGTCCATGACTATCGGCGCAAGTCTGTTCCTGATTGCCGTGGGTGCGATTCTGAAATGGGCTGTAACCGACAATGTCAACGGTGTCGACCTGGGCATGATCGGTGTAATTCTCATGATCGTCGGGCTGGCCGGTCTCATCCTCGGCATCGCGCTGATGATGTCCCGCCGCCGCACCGACATCATCCAGCGGCCGGGCCGCACCACCTACGTCGAGCCGAACGATCCGCTCGACCCGCGCCTGTGACCGGCGAAGACTGACCTCTAGGCTGCGGTGGTGAACGCGCCGCGGCTGCTACTCGGGCCGATCCTGCGACACATCGGCCACACCGATGCCACCGTCTGGGTGGAGACCGACCGGCCCTGCCTGGTCGAGGTGCTCGGCGCCACCGAGCACACCTGGACGGTGGCCGGGCATCACTACGCACTGGTGACCGTGGGCGGCCTCACCGCCGGCAACTCGGTCCGCTACGACGTCCGGCTGGACGGCAGCGTGGCCTGGCCGGCTGCCGCCGACGACCGGCCGGCACCGCGGATCCGTACCCTGCCGAACGGCGGCCCGCTGCGGATCGCCTTCGGTTCCTGCCGGTACGCAACCTCCGAGGCGGTGTCCGACGACGACCGCTTCGAACCGGACGCGCTGCTGGTGCTGTCCCGCGAGCTACGCCAGCAGGACGACGGCGAGTGGCCGCACGCGCTGCTGATGCTCGGCGACCAGGTGTATGCCGACGAGACGACGGAGGCCACCCGGCGCCGGATCGCGCAGCGCCGCGACATCCACGCCGGCGCTCGGGAACAGGTCGCCGACTATGAGGAATACACCTGGCTGTACGACGAATCCTGGACCGATCCGGACGTCCGCTGGCTGATGTCGGTGCTGCCCAGCTCCATGGTCTTCGACGACCACGACGTGCGCGACGACTGGAACACCTCCCGGTCCTGGCGGCAGGACATCCAGCGCACCGACTGGTGGGCCGAGCGGATCATCGGCGGGCTGTCCTCGTACTGGGTGTACCAACACCTGGGCAACCTGTCACCGGCCGAGCTGGCGGCCGACGAGCTGTACCAGCAGGTCCGCACCCTCGGCGCGGACGCCGAGCCGCTGCTGCGCGAGTTCGCCGCCGACGCCGACGCCGAGGCCGACGGCGCCAAGGGCGCCCGCTGGTCCTACCGCCGGGACTTCGGGCCGGTACGGCTGCTGGTCATCGACTCCCGCTGCGGCCGCATCCTGGACGGCGAGCGCAGCATGATCGGCAAGGCCGAGTTCGACTGGATCGTGGAGCAGGCCCAGGGCGACTACGACCACCTGCTGATCGGCACCTCACTGCCCTGGCTGCTGCCCCGCGCGGTGCACGACCTGGAGGCCTGGAACGAGGTGTTGGCCGACGGCGCAAGGGGAAAGCTGGTTGCCCGGTGGTCCGAGAAGCTGCGCCGGGCGGCCGACCTGGAACACTGGGCGGCGTTCGGCCGGTCGTTCCGGGCACTCGGCGCGCTGATCACCGACATCGGCCGCGGCAAGGCCGGCAGCCAGCCGCCGGCCACCATCTGCGTACTCTCCGGTGACGTCCATCATGCTTATGTGGCAAGGGCATTCTTCGGTGATCCGATTGCCAGCGAGGTCTACCAGCTGACCTGTTCGCCGCTGCACAACTACGTACCGCGGGCGATGAAGCTGGCGTTCCGGGTGGGCTGGAGCGACTTCGCCGAACGGGTCACCCGGCTGCTGCTCGGCCTGCTCATCCGGGTACCGGACGCCGGGCTGCGCTGGCAGCGGGAAGGTGGTCCGTACTTCGGCAACGAGCTGATGACGTTCACCGCGGCCGGCCGGCTGGCGACCGTCGAGCTGTCCAAGACCCACGCCCACGAACGCGAGCCCGCTCTGCACGTGGTGCAGCGGATCGCGTTGTCCAGCGGATAACCCTTCAACCGTACGGGCAAGCTGTGCCCGGGAGGATGCCATGCAGACCACGTCCGACGTGGGCGACACCGTCCGCGATGCTGCGCAGAGCCGCCACGTCGAGCGGCTGGCCAGGCTGGGTTTCGCCGCCCGGGCCACCATCTACCTGCTGATCGGCATATTCACGTTGCTGCTGGCGTTCGGCAAACGGCCGCCGGAGGACGACCAGCGCGGCGCGATGCAGGAATTAGCCCGGCAGACCGGCGGCTTCCTGCTGCTGTTGGTGCTGGCGTTCGGTCTGGCCGCGTACGCGCTGTGGCGGTTCAGCCAGGCGGTGTTCGGCGGCCGGGCGGGTGAGGCCAAGGTGGGCAGCCGGCTCAAGTCGTTCTTCCGCGGCTGCGTCTACGCGGTGCTGGCCTACACCGCGGTGGACGTGCTGCTGCACAGCTCGCGCAGCCAGGCCAACCAGCAGCAGCTGTGGTCGGCCAAGGTGATGAGCCACCAGGGCGGCCGATGGCTGGTCGGCCTGGTCGGCCTGGTGGTGCTGATCATCGGCGCCGCGCTGGTGTACGAGGGCGTCCGGCGCAAGTTCAAGGAGGGTTTCAAGCTCGCCCAGATGCCGCCGGCCGCCCGCAGGACGGTATGGATCCTCGGCACCGTCGGCACCACCGCACGTGGCGTGGTGTTCGGCCTGACCGGGTTCTTCGTGCTGCAGGCAGCCTGGCACTACGACAGTTCCAAGGCGCGGGGGCTGGACGGTGCGCTCCGCCGGCTGGCCGAGTCGCAGGGCGGCAAGCTCTGGGTGACCGCGGCGGGCATCGGGCTGATCGCGTTCGGCCTGTACGGATATGCCGAAGCCGCCTGGCGGCGTACCTGACCCGTGGCGTCAGCACCGCGCGAGCCGAGGCTACCGATCGTCCGAGCCTGGCCCGCCGTCCGGGCGCTCACCGCGCAGCCGGGCCAGGTACCGTTCGGCCGAGCGGCGCACCGCGGCTGCGCCGTCGGCCATCACCACCCGGCCCCACCAGCCGCCGTACACCCGGTCGAAGGAGAATCTGCTTACCCGGTCGGCAATATCGCGAATGGTTGCCGGATCCAGCGGGATCAGGTTGGGGTAGCTCCACATGAAGCTGACCCACGACCGGTCCTGCACCACGGTGATGGTGTCGCCGGTGAGCAGCGCACCGCGGCCCGCCGAACCGGCCGGCCAGTGCAGCACCGCGGAGCCGTCGAAGTGGCCGCCGATGCGGGCGACGGTCACCCCGGGGACCGGCTGCACCTCCTCGTCGAAGAACTCGACCCGCGGCGACGG